>JAEXTB010000094.1 GCA_023453725.1 Bacillota bacterium
GTACATGCTATGATGCAGCGGAAACGGGCGCTATTGCTGCCCGCGACAATCTATATCAATAGGATTACGCAATGGAATTTAGAAAACAGCACGCGCGGATACCGGAACACTTTCAACCGCTGCTTCAGGAAATAGAATGGCTGCTCTCCCGGCAGGAGCGCGTTTGCATCGCGCTCGACGGCCGGTGCTGCGCGGGCAAGACCACGCTTTCTGAGCAGCTGAGAGAACTGTATCCTTGCAGCGTCATTCATATGGATCATTTTTTTCTGCCCCCGGATTTGCGTACGCGGCAGCGTCTTAACACCCCCGGCGGCAATGTGCACTACGAACGCTTTTTGGAACAGGTATCGCCCAACCTAAACAAACGAGGCGCATTTGTTTACCAGGCTTATGACTGCCGCACCGGAACTTACCGCGATGTCCAAATAGACGATATGCCGCTTTTGCTCGTGGAGGGCTCTTACAGCCATCACCCAGCCATCTCTCAGGTATGTGGCCTGAAAGTATTCCTTACCCTACCAAAGGAAACGCAGTGGGCGCGCCTGACCGCAAGAGAGCCTATCGAAAAATTGCCCCGCTTTCAAGAGGAATGGCTGCCGATGGAAGAATTGTACTTTTCCTCACTGCATGTTCAGGAACAGGCGGATCTTGTGTTGGATACCTCGGCCAAGGAAAAATAAGAATTCGGATACGGCTTGAGGCCGGATCATTTGAAGGAATCAATATGAAAAAGCTTTTGTTTACAAGGGAAAGCGAGTGCATCCAGCCGCTTCGAGAATTGATTGAACAACAAAAGCACCGGACACTGGCGATGTGGGCAGTCGACTGCGCCGTGCCTGTGCTTGCACTTTTTGAAGGAAAATATCCGCAGGAGAAGCGGCCGTATGAAGCCATCGAAGCAGCAAAAGCGTGGATGCGCGGGGAGATTAAAATGCCTGTGGCGAAAAAGGCCATCCATGCCGCACATCATGCCGCAACCGAGGTGGAACACGATCCCCCCGCCTGCGCCGCCGCGCGCGCTATGGGCCATGCCGCCGCGACTGTCCATGTGGAAACGCATGCCCTTGGCCTGGTATTTTACGGGCTGACCGCTTTTGTATATGCAGACCCTGACCGCGCCGATGCCATCGTAGCAAATGAATGTAAACGATACTATGACCGCCTGCTGTACTGGGAAGCCAATATTGACAGTCTCGATGTCCCTTGGGCACCCTTTTTGCTAAGGGATACCATCCCAAACAAAGAACGCCTGCTACGGCAAAAGAAAAAGCAGGGCGTTAATTTACCCTGACATATGAAATACAACGACACGGCAGTAGAAAACTGCCGTGTTTTTTATAGGCGTTGCAGAAGTGATAAATAGGCCTAGGAAGGAATTGCGCGTGCAGAGAGATGCTGTTTACATAAATTTGATAATTTCTTATAATGAAACAATATTACGCTCTGCCTGAAAAGCGCGAATCCTGCCGCCGTCTAAAGCCGGGCAATGCGCATAAGCTATGGGTAGTAAAAGAATGGAGTGCCATATGCTCGCACCAAATTTATTTGGATACGACTTGCTTTCCCTCAACGAAATTTCCATGATACTGCGCTTGTTCCTATCGGCGCTCTTAAGCGGCGTGCTCGGATTTGAGCGCGTGCGAAAACGCCGTGCCGCAGGCGTGCGAACCTATATCCTTGTCTGCACGGGCGCCGCGCTTGTGATGATGACGGGCCAGTTTGTCACACAAACGTACGGCGTGGGGCAGGACGCCATGCGCATCGGCGCGCAGGTGGTTTCCGGCATCGGTTTTATCGGCGCGGGTACCATACTTTTGACCGGGCAGCACCGCATCAAGGGACTTACCACCGCAGCCGGGCTTTGGTCTTCCGCCTGCATCGGACTTGCTGTGGGCGCGGGTTTTTATTTGGGCGGCATTGCGGTCACCTGCATCATCATGCTCACCATGACCATTATGGAACGTGTGCAGACGGCGTTTGAAAACCGCATTAAGACCATAATGCTTTATGTGTTGTTTGATAACATGAGCCGTATTTCCGCCTTCTTTACGTTTGCTCGGGAACACGCCATGTCCGTATCCGATTTTGAAACCATCCGCGTGGCGGGGGATGTAGGCATTGGAGCGAATTTTAAGATTAAACTCAAAAAAGAACAGTCCCACAGCGAGGTGCTGGAACTGTTGAGCGGGTTTGAGGGAATTACGTTTTTTGAAGAGTTCTGATGATTCATCGTCCATCCAGACAACCACCCCGGAAATGATTTTAGAGCCTTTGCAGCGTCCTGCAGGCTCTTTTTAATTGCACCTTTACCGCAACAGGCGTTTGGTGCATAACCCTTGCGATTTCATTGCATGCCATGTCGCAGTGGTAATGGAGGTATAAAATTTGCTGTTCCAGCGGGGGAAGGCTGCGGATTGCGGACGCTACCTGCGCAATTGCTTCCTTTGTCCCCTTTCCGGGCTCCTCCGTTTGCGCGTTGCCTGCCTGCTGTTTTCGGTATGCATGCGCTTCTTTTGCGGCAATGCCGCTGATCCAGATGGGAAAGTGTTCTTTCTGGGCGAGGCCGCCGAATTGTGCAATGCCCGCAGAGGCCACGTTTTGCATGACCTGCTGCGTTTCACTTTTGCCTTTTACAATTCCGCGCACCAAATGAAGCAGCGTGCCTTCCACGGCTGCATACCGTTCATAAAACTGCTCTGTCATCCCATACATCGCATTGCCCATCCCTGCTTCTGCTGAAAAAGGACTTCAATCAATAGACAATTTGGGGGCAGGCAAATGTGACAATGAATTTCTAAAATTTAGAAAAAATCGCATAAAAACGGGGTGCACTTGCACCCCATAACATTTTATAAACTAAATTCTAATCTGCATTGCTCTATTCATGCTCCACCCAGTCAAGCGCACGGGAAACGGCGCGCTTCCATTGGGCGTAGCGGCGAACACGCTCCTCCTCCCCCATTTCGGGCATAAACACGCGCTCTGTTTCATACATGGCGGCAATGGCCTTTTGATCCGGCCACAGGCCCACGGCAAGCCCCGCCAGGAACGCTGCGCCTGCTGCCGTTGTTTCCACATTCAGCGGACGGTGGATACGACAGCCCACCATATCCGCCTGGAACTGCATGAGCACATTGGAAACGGAAGCACCGCCGTCCACCTTCAAATCCGTCAGCGCAAAGCCGCTGTCCTCCTGCATGGCGGAAGCTAAATCCGTTACCTGGTAGGCAATGCTCTCCAATACCGCGCGCGCAACGTGCGCCCGCGTCGTCCCGCGGGTGATGCCCACCATTGTCCCGCGCGCATACATATCCCAGTACGGCGCGCCAAGGCCGGTAAACGCGGGGACAAACAACATACCGCCCGCGTCCTTGACGCTTTCCGCAAGGATGTTGATTTCCGGCGTGCTCTCCAACAACCCAAGATGATCCCGCAGCCATTTAATCACGCTCCCCGCGTTGAATATGCTCCCTTCAAGCGCATATTCCGCCTTGCCCGCTTTCAGTCCCCAGGCGATGGTGGTCAACAGCCTGTTTTTGCTCGTCACCGGTTTTTCCCCGGTGTTCATCATCAAAAAACAGCCCGTGCCGTAGGTGTTCTTTGCCTGCCCCGGCAAAAAGCACGCCTGCCCGAACAATGCCGCCTGCTGATCCCCCGCCGCACCCGCAATGGGAACCCCACACAGCGCCTCAAGGCCGGAAATGCCCGCCGCCACCGTACCGTACACGGCGCTGCTTGGAACCGGCTGCGGCAGCATGGCGGATGGTATGTGGAGGGCTTTTAGCAGCCGTTCGTCCCAGCACAACGATTTAATATCAAACAGCATCGTGCGCGACGCGTTGGTATAATCGATGACATGCGCCCGCCCGCCGGTCAGGTGCCAAATCAAATACGTATCGATGGTACCAAACAGCAACTCGCCGCGCTCCGCGCGCGCACGCGCACCGGGCACATGATTGAGTATCCAGGCGATCTTTGTGGCGGAAAAGTACGCGTCAATGAGAAGGCCTGTTTTTTCCGTGATGTATTCGTCCATTCCTTCCGCTTTGAGCTTTTCGCACAGCTCCGCCGTGCGCCTGCACTGCCAGACGATTGCGTTATAAACGGGCTTCCCCGTGAGCTTTTCCCACACCACAGTCGTTTCCCGCTGGTTGGTAATGCCGATGGCGGCAATATCCTGCGGCTGTATGGCGGCGCGTTCCAAAACATCCGCCACTGCCCTTTTCTGGCTGGTGAGGATATCAATCGGATCATGCTCCACCCAGCCCGCCTGCGGGTAATGCTGTTTAAACTCATACTGCGCGCTGCTTTTTATTTTGCCTTGACAGTTAAAAAGTATGGCGCGGGAGCTTGTAGTACCCTGATCCAGAGAAAGGACATATGGCTTCATGAAGACTCTCCTTCCCGATATGAAAAATCAAAGACCCGATTAATGGGCCGATGCCTAAAAAAGACGCTAGAATGCGCTGATTTGCCTTGCTTCTATTTTAATCCAATCCATGTGATCAGGCAAGGCGCGCGCCGCATTCGCATCCGGAATATCAAAATTCCAAATTTCAACCAAAAGCATAGAAAACGAATGAAATTTCAATAATAGCAGAGGTATAAAAGAATAGCCCCGCCTGATTCCGGCTCATTTCACAATTTCGTCAAAAAATTATGCTTGCAGCCGCATGCGGGGTGCATTATTATATAAGCTGTTAGCACTCTTATTTAGTGAGTGCTAACACCCCAAAAAGCAAACCAATGCATCGCAATAAAAGGAGGTACATTTCATGAAACTCAAGCCTTTGGCTGACCGCGTCATTATCAAGAGCCTTGAGAGCGAAGAGACCACCAAGAGCGGCATCGTGCTGCCCGGCAGCGCCAAGGAAAAGCCGCAGATGGCGGAAGTGCTCGCAGTTGGCCCCGGCGGCATGGTGGACGGCAAGGAAGTCACCATGTACGTCAAAGCTGGCGACCGCGTCATTTACTCCAAGTATGCCGGCACCGAAGTAAAGCTCGACGGTACGGAATACATCGTGGTTCGCCAGAACGATATCCTGGCGGTTGTGGAATAATTGTAAATCAGCGCATAGCGGAAGGAGAATAAACACATGGCAAAGCAGTTGAAATACGGTGAAGAAGCCCGCCGTGCACTTGAACGGGGCATGAACCAGCTTGCGGATACCGTCAAGATCACCCTGGGGCCCAAGGGTCGCAATGTGGTGCTGGATAAGAAATTCGGCGCTCCCCTCATCACCAACGACGGCGTGACCATCGCCAAGGAAATTGAACTGGAAGATCCGTTTGAAAACATGGGCGCACAGCTCGTGAAGGAAGTCGCCACCAAGACCAACGACGTCGCCGGCGATGGTACCACCACCGCCACCCTGCTCGCGCAGGCTATCGTACGCGAAGGCCTCAAGAACGTTGCAGCGGGCGCAAACCCCATGGTTCTGCGCCGCGGTATCGAAGTGGCTGTTGCAGAAGCCGTAGAAGGCCTCAAGGCGCTCTCTAAGCCCGTTAGCGGCAAGACCGCCATCGCACAGGTCGCTTCCATCTCCGCAGGCGATGAAAACATCGGCACGCTCATCTCCGACGCCATGGATAAGGTCGGTAACGACGGCGTTATCACCGTTGAAGAAAGCAAGACCATGAAGACCGAAATGAAGCTCGTCGAAGGCATGCAGTTTGACCGCGGCTATGCTTCTGCTTACATGGTAACCGATACCGATAAGATGGAAGCGGTGTTAGACAACCCGCTCATCCTCATCACCGAAAAGAAGATTTCCAACATCCAGGAAATCCTGCCTGTTCTTGAGCAGGTTGTACAGCAGGGCCGCAAGCTCCTCATCATCGCAGAAGATGTGGAAGGCGAAGCGCTTGCTACCTTGATCGTCAACAAACTGCGCGGCACCTTCACCTGCGTCGCCATCAAGGCCCCCGGCTTTGGCGACAGGCGTAAGGCCATGCTGCAGGATATCGCAATCCTCACCGGCGCACAGGTCATCTCTGAGGAGCTTGGCCTTGAGTTGAAGGACACCACCGTAGCGCAGCTGGGCACCGCGCGTCAGGTAAAGGTCGACAAGGAAAACACCACCATCGTGGAAGGCGCAGGCGATCCTTCCGAGATCAAAGCCCGCATCAGCTCCATCCGCGCGCAGATCGAGGAAACTACTTCGGACTACGATAAGGAGAAGCTGCAGGAGCGTTTGGCGAAGCTCGCAGGCGGCGTAGCCGTGATCGCGGTCGGCGCTGCAACGGAAGTTGAGATGAAGGAAGCCAAGCTGCGCATTGAGGACGCGCTGAACGCGACCCGTGCGGCCGTGGAAGAGGGCATCGTGCCTGGCGGCGGCGTTGCGCTGATCAACGTCATCGACCGTGTAAAGACGCTTGCCGCCACGAAGGAAGGCGATGAGAAGACCGGCGTCAACATCATCGTCCGTGCGTTGGAGGAGCCCGTCCGTCAGATCGCTGCAAACGCGGGCCTTGAAGGTTCCGTCATCGTGGAGAACATCAAGAAGTCCGGCAAAGCCGGCTACGGCTACGATGCAAAGGTGGACGAATACGGCATGATGGCCGATAAGGGCATCATCGACCCGACGAAGGTCACCCGCAGCGCGCTGCAGAATGCAGCTTCCATCGCGGCGATGGTTCTCACCACCGAAAGCCTCGTCTGCGACATCCCTGCTCCCGAGCCGGCAGCTCCCGCAGGTGGCATGGGTGGCGCCCCGGGTATGTATTAATTCCCCCAATATGGAAAACGCATAATCGAAAATGCTCGCAGGCTTTTGCCCGCGGGCTTTTTTTCATCAATTTTTCAGGTGCGGGCTAATATTGCACAAAAAAACCTGTCTTTATAAGGGAAAGGCCTTTTGAACGAACGCGGAAGGGGGGGAGAGTATGCAGGATTCTGAGATCATTGCGCTTTATTGGCAGCGGGACGAGGCAGCCATCGCCGAAACAAGCCGGAAATACGGCGCATATTGCTTCCGCATTGCCGCGAATATTCTGACGGCAAAGGAAGATGCCGAAGAATGTGTGAACGATGCATACCACCGGGCTTGGAATGCGATCCCGCCGGAGCGGCCCGAGCATCTTGGCGCGTGGCTCGGGCGGGTTGTGCGCAACGTGGCACTTGGCCGTTGGCAGCATGCGCATGCCCGGAAGCGCAACAGGGGCATGACTACGCTTTTAAGCGAGCTTGAGGAGTGCATCCCTTCTCCGCAGAACGTTGAAACGGCGCTGGACGAACAGGAATTGGGCGAACGTATCAGCATATGGCTGCGCTCCCTGCCGCAGGAGGACCGCATCCTGTTCGTGCGCCGCTACTGGTATGGTGTGCCGCTCAATGCGCTTGCAAAGGAGCAGCACAGCCCGGCGGCACGGTTGGCGCAGCGAATGTACCGGCTGCGCGGAGCGCTTAAGGCTGAACTCGAAAGGGAGGGGATCGTTTTATGAAGAAGGAACAGAAGGCGGAAACGCTGTTTCGCGGCATAACCAACATCAGTGATGCGGCCATCAATGAGGCCGCTTCGGATGCTTTGCCGGCAAAGCGGGCGCCATGGGTGAAATGGGGGGCTGTGGCAGCCTGCGCCTGCCTGCTTGCAACGGGCGCATTTATGCTTGCCCGGCGCGGCGGCACGGATTCCCACGCGGTGCTCCAATGGTCGGCAGGCTTCCGGCCGGAGCAGTATTTCCAATACAATTACGGTGGAATGGAACAGGGTGGTTCTTCTTCAATCGACTCTTCCGCAATTCCTTATGCGCAGACGCGCAGCTTTTCTGACGCACGGGTACAGCTTGAGGCGGAAGGCGTGATTCCCCGGATGGAAAATCACCCGCTTCTGTATTGCGGCGCACATTATAATGCGGATGGCAGCTTTTATAGCATCGAGTTTGTTTGGAGCCGCCGGGGAACGATGGACGATTACAGCGATCTGAAGGTTACAGCAGGATATCAGGAGATGCCCGCGCTTGAAGACTATATTTATGTGGAGACCGACGGGGAAGGTAATATCTTGGAACCGGCTGTGACCGTCACAGAGCGTGACGGAGTGCAGATTGTGGCAGAGGGCAGGGAAAACCGAAACAAGTCGCTTACATTTGAGACGGACAGCGGCTGGTATCGAATCGAAGGTTCCTTCAACGACGGCTATGCCGCTGTGGCAGAGCTGCTCGACTGGGTTTGGGAACACCCCATTGATTTTGCGCGCTTCCCCATTGAAGCGGGTGATGCTTATGACTATGTCCCGCTTGCGGACTGCCCGGATGCGTTTTCGGAATACCTGCCGGACTTTGCTGCCTTTGGGTTCACGGAGCTGGAAACGCATGTTACGCTCAAAAACGGTGCGCCCGTTGCATTGGAAGGACACTATACAACCGAAAGCGGAGAGGAAGGCGCCGAACGGATGCACTGGTGCATCACTGCGGAGCCGGATTACTATGACCTTGAGCGCGCTATCGGCACACTCGAAGCGTTGACGGAAGCGCAGGTTTACGATGCCCTCGCGGAGGGGAGCAGCATTGCGTTTTTGCAAGGAGGGTGCTGCGTCATCGTATTCCCACAGGAAGCGACAGAGGCATGGGCGTTGATCGCATCTCTGCAAAATTAGAAAGAGCCCGCAGAACAAAGCAAGAACTGCCCGGACATATGCCCGGGCAGCTTTTTTGCGGCTTGAAACAGGGGCGCAGAGGGAGACCAGGGGCTATTCTCCAAAAAGCTCGTAAACCGTTGCGCCAAGTGACTTGGCCAGAAACAGCAATTCAAAATCTGCCACGATGCGGTCCCCCGTTTCTATGCGGCTGATGGCTTTTTGGCTCAGGTTCAGCCCTTCAAGCTGCAGCCTTGCGGCAAGTTGTTCCTGCGACAATCCCGCCCGTTCGCGCGCAGCGCGTACCTGCATGCCTGCGATGTTGCATCTGCTGTTGTATTTGTATAGCTTCAACTGCGTCCCATCTCCCAACACTTGAAAAAACATTGCGCAAGCGCGCAGAATTACCATATATTGACAGCAACATTTTTATTCCATACGATTTATGCCAAACATGACTAATGACGAGAAGCAAATAAAATCAGGCGCAGGCAAACCGGCAACAGTGCAATAAAGCTTTATGCTTCCTTAACGGCGCGCAAGCCGAGATAAACAAAATCTTAACACCGTTTCCTGTATAATGGAATTATAAAGGCAGTATTATTGTGGGCATCTTCTGAATGAAGTATAATATCCGTATGACTACGATGCGCAAGGAAATGAACAGGAAACTGCAAAAAATCCGTTCGGACGCACCGCATGGCAGGGAGCCGTTGCCGGAGGCCGAGGATGACAGGCTTTGGAGAAAGTGCAAGCTGGAATGGCGGCCATTGCTCAAAAGCTTCGCCGTGCTTATGCTTGCCACTGGGGCTGCTGCGCTGTTGGACAGCTATTTTGTTGAGAACAACAATGTTTCGATCATTTATACGCTGGCAATTGTAGTCGTTGCCAGCATAACACCGGGCTATATCTATGGAATCATTGCATCAATCATCAGTGTGATTGGCGTGAACTATTTTTTCGCAGAACCCAAATTCGGATTTAATTTTACGCAAACCGGTTACCCGATTACCTTCGCATCCCTGCTTGTGGTGTCCATCATCATGAGCACGCTTATGACGCGTTACCGCGAGGCGGCGCATGTTGCACGCCTGCGTGAAATGCGCACCAAAGCGTTGCACGCTTTAACAAATGAGTTCCTTGCGGCGGATGATGCCGATAGCTATGCGCGCATTGCCTGCGAGCATCTTTCAAGGGTATGCGAAGCACAGGCCTGCTATGCGCCGGTGGGGGAAGCACTTCCCGCGAACGTGCCGATTTGCATTACGCTGCCGGTTGAGATACGGGAGCATAAATTCGGAACAATTTATGTGCCGGAGCAGACATGTGCTGCTGCAACCAGCGAAAACCTGTTTGTTCTGATGAAAATGATTGTGTCCCAGCTTGCGCTCGCATTGGAACGCAACCGGTTGATTCAGGAACACCGGCGCGTTCAGCTTCAGGCAGAGGCGGAGAAGATGCGCGGAAACCTGCTGCGTGCCGTATCGCACGACCTGCGCACGCCGCTTACGAGCATTCAGGGCGCAAGCGCAACCATCCTCGAAAGCGGCGAGCAGTTAGGGGCAGAGGTAAGCCTGCAACTTGTGGAGGACATTCATGAAAACTCGCAGTGGCTCATCCGTATGGTAGAGAATCTGCTTTCCGTCACGAAGATCAGCGATGGCCCGGCTGCAGTAAAAAAAGAGCCGGAGGTCGTGGAAGAAGTCGTGGCACAGGCGGTTGGGCAATTGCGCAAGCGCTTCCCGGAAAAAGGAATTCAGGTGCGTGTGCCGGATGATATTCTTCTGATCCCAATGGATGCTACACTGATTGAGCAGGTGCTGATCAACTTAGTGGAAAATGCGTTTTTCCATGCGGACACCACGCAGCCTGTTGAGATTACAGTACGCGACATGGGCGGAGATGTTGCCTTTGAAGTGCGCGACCACGGCGCCGGCCTTGATCCCCTGCGCCTTGACACACTTTTTGAAGGCACGGGAACAAACCCGCAGGAGGCAAGCGGCGACGCGCATCGCGGCATGGGAATTGGCCTTTCGATTTGCCGGGCCATTGTGCACGCGCATAAGGGAACGATCCGCGCATGGAATGCTGCTGAAGGGGGCGGCGCGATATTCGAGTTTACATTGCCGAAGGAGGAAGCCGGGCATGAACAATAAAACAACGCTGCTGATCGTGGAGGATGATAAAGCGATCGTTCATTTTATTTCATCAATCCTTAGCGTGAATGAATACAGGACTCTGTATGCGGGAACGGGGCGCGAGGCGATTGCCCTGATTGCGTCATACCGGCCGGATGTGGTTCTGCTCGACCTCGGCCTGCCGGACATTGACGGGCTGGATGTGCTCAAAACCGTGCGGCAGTGGTCGGAAGTGCCGATTATCGTTGTGTCCGCGCGCGGGCGGGAACAGGAAAAGGTGCAGGCGCTGGATCTTGGGGCGGATGATTACATCACCAAGCCTTTTGGCACTGCGGAGCTTCTGGCCCGCATCCGCACGGCGCTGCGCCACAGCATGCGTCCGGAGGTTACCAACATGCCCACGGGCCGGTTTAAGACGGGGGAGCTTGAGATTGACTTCGACCGCCGCCTTGTGATGGTGGAAGGGCGGGATGTACACCTGACGCAGATTGAATACAAAATCGTGACGCTGATTGCGCAGCACATCGGCAGAGTGCTGACGTATGATTATATCATCCAGCAGATCTGGGGAATACATCACACAAAAGATAACCAGATCCTGCGGGTAAACATGGCGAACATCCGCCGCAAGCTGGAGAAAAATCCTGCGGAGCCTCGTTATATCCTTACGGAAGTTGGCGTCGGATACCGTATGGTGGACGACACGAACTAAGTTGCTTCAGAAGCATAAACGCAGACACAGCAACGGCTGCGCCTGCGTTTTTTTCGGATTGCAAGCCGGTTCTGCAAAATTTCTTAGAAAGGTGTCCTGGGAAATTCTGCACACCGTTTGACAAAATTTGAACATTTCTGGCAAAGCTTGCGTTCTCTTGCCATTTCGTAGTAAAATAAATTGAAATATTGTGCAAAAGGCCCTTTTCCACAGGGGCTTTGCTGTAATGTTGCAATAAATCGTGCTCTACAGGAGGGCGACAGGGAAAAATGGCAAATTATACGTATGATCCGGGACCACAACTCCCGAACTATATGAAAAAACGTGCGGAGGCAGGCGCTCCTTCAGGCACAGCGCGTGCAGCCAAGGAGACTGCGCCGCGCAAAAAGACTTCAAGTTCCACGGCGCGCAGCGGCGGGGGTACGGCCCGGAAGGTGAGCAGCGGTGTGCAGGCAGGCCGCACAGCGAAACCACAGACTCAAAAACGGGGCACGAACAGCTCAAAAACCACC
>JAEXTB010000095.1 GCA_023453725.1 Bacillota bacterium
CGGCAGCCGCCGCACATGCCGGTGCCGTCCACCATGACAGGATTCATGGAAACGATGGTCTTGATGCCGTATTGTTTGGTGATGTTGCTGACCGCGCGCATCATGGGCAAGGGGCCGATGGCGACGACGAGGTCATATTTTACGCCCGCCTTGATCTGATCCTCGAGCGCCGTGGTCGTAAAGCCTTTGTGGCCGTTTGACCCATCGTCCGTCATGATGTACAGGTTGGTACATGCATTCTGCAGCTCGTCCACTAAAATAAACAGGCTGGTGTTGCGAAACCCGACGATAATATCCACATTTGCGCCGATCTCGTGCAGCGCTTTTGCCTGCGGGTAGGCGATGGCAATACCCAAGCCGCCGCCGATGACGGCAACCTTTTTGCCTTCCATACCTTCAAATTCGCTGGGTTTTCCCAAGGGTCCTACAAAGTCCTGTATATATTCGCCCTCATTGAGGGCATCAAGCTTCTTTGTTGTGGCACCGACCTTTTGAAATATAATCGTGATGGTTCCTTTTTCGCGGTCATACCCCGCAATGGTCAGCGGAATGCGCTCGCCGTTTTCGTCCACACGCAGTATAATGAACTGGCCGGGCAACGCTTTCTTTGCGACTTTGGGAGCGTGCACCTCCAACAAGGTGACAGTCTCGTGCAAAGGCCGCTTGCGTACGATCTGATACATCCGTTTTCCTCCTTTATACTCCTCGGGGGTAATGATACACGTTTGCATTGTACTCTAGGCTTTACCGGCCTGTCAAATGGTTATGCCTGTATGCGATATTCCGAATGGAACGATATGGCGTTTTTCACACAAGGCTCACATTCTGTGCATATCCATTGCAAGCAGGGCATGCTATCATTATAAATATGTTGCATCCGCAATACGTCTGTAAAACGGAGGTATTTTTACATGGTACTTACAATTGATCACCAAAAAGTCGAGGCCCAAACCGGCGAAACACTGCTTTCCCTGATAGAGCGCGCCGGATTAAACGATGAATGTATGGCAAAGAAACCACTTGCGGCGCAGATTGGCGGCGAGGTGTTTCACCTGAATTATATCCCTGTGCGCTTCAAGGACGGTGTGGAGACGCCGCGCACGGCTGTTGTAAACGCCGGGGGGAATATCCGGCTTTTGCGCTATCATGATTCAATGGGCAGGCGCGTATACGAGCGCACGCTGCTGTTTGTATTCATACTCGCGGTGCGCAAAAAATTCCCCGGCGCGCGCGTGCTGGTGCAATACGCACTCGGCCAGGGGCTGTATGTGCAGTTGGACAAAAGCCCCGCGCTTACCGAAGCGGAAACACTGCTATTAAAGGAAGAATGCAGGCGTATTATCGATGCGGATCTTCCGCTGGAGCGCGAACGGCTTGATATTGGGGACGCCATCTCATTTTTCAGCGACGACGGACAGATTGACAAAGTCCGCCTTCTCAAATGGCGCAAATTCAGCTACTTTGACGTCTATCGCCAAAGCGGGTACATGGATTATTTTTATGGCGAGATGGCGCCTTCCACCGCCTATGTACGCGTGTTTGACTTGGATTTCCTGCACCCGGGGATCGTTCTGCTGCTGCCCGACCATGAAAATCCGGATGAGCCCGCCAAGTACCAGCACAGCCCGAAGCTGTTCGCGGTATTTGCGCAGAGCGACGACTGGGAACGCTTGCTGCACTGCGGCAATGTGGCTGATCTGAACGATATGGTGGCGAACAACCGCATCCGGGAACTGGTTCGCGTCAGCGAAGCGCTGCACGAAAAGAGCTACGCCATGCTTGCAGACCGGATTGTGGAGCGCGGGGCGCGCGCGGTGCTTCTTTCCGGCCCCTCATCTTCCGGCAAGACAACCAGCGCCAACCGTCTGTATACGCAGCTGCGGGTGCTCGGCAAAAGCCCGGTACTGTTATCGCTGGACGACTATTACATTGACCGGGACCGCGTTCCGCGCGACGAATTCGGCGAAATCGACCTGGAACATATCAATACGCTCGATACGGCGCAGTTTAGAAATGATCTGGAACTTTTGCTCGCGGGTGAAGCGGTGGAAATTCCAAGGTTTGATTTCAAGTTGGCCAAACGCGCACCGAAAGGGCACCTGCTGCAGGTGGGGCCGGATGAGCCGCTTATTATCGAGGGCATTCACGGTCTAAACCCGCAGCTTTTATCCGCTTCCATCCCCATGGACAGCATATTCAGGGTGTATGTCAGCGCGCTGACCACCTTAAACCTTGATGACCACAACCGTATCCGCACCACCGATATGCGTCTGCTTAGGCGCATGGTGCGTGATTATGAAACGCGCGGCGCAAGCGTGGAAAAGACTCTCTCCATGTGGCCGAGCGTACGGCGCGGGGAGGACAACTGGATATTCCCGTATCAGGAGCAGGCGGATGCGTTCTTTAATACCGCGCTTGTCTATGAGCCCGCGGTACTGAAAAAGCACATTTTCCCGCTGCTCAAGGCCGTGCCGGAGGAAAGCCCGTATTTTTACATGGCGCGGGACCTTGTGAAGTTCCTTAACTACTTCGCGGACGCGGAAATTGAGGATGAAGTGCCTCCCACCTCTATACTCCGCGAATTCATCGGCGGCAACGCATTTTATAGGAACGTTTGATGCTCCCTCCTAACGTACAAAAGAGCCGTATTCCATAGAGGAATACGGCTCTTTTTCGTTCTAGTTTACTTTGTTTTACGCAGCGGATGGCTGATGTGGCGCGCTGAAGACCCGCGTAAGTATCCGCCCTTTTGCACCTTAACGTCGGTCACGGTGATGACGGCTTTGTCACACGCGTTGGATATCAAATCCAGTGCTTCATGCAGGTGCTTGCGCTGGATCATCATCAGCAGCATATAGCGGGATTCATTTTCAATGCCGTGCACATCCATGGTGGTAATGCCGAATCCCTTGTCGCGCAGCGTATCGCTCAGGTTGTGGGCCGACGCAAGATCGGGCACAACAATCTGGATGGAAGAAAGGCCGAATGCCAGCTTTTCATCCAGCCAGGAACCCAAAAAGTTGCCCAAACCGAACGCAAGGGCATACACCACGATCTTAAGCGGATCGGATTGGAAGCCGGAAAGCACGGTGCTCGTGATAATCAGCCACATGGTGATTTCAATCACCGCAAGCAAGCTGCCCAAAGAACGGATGCCGCGGTTGATGAGCACGATGCGCAGCGTGGAGGTGGTTACCTCCAACATCTTGCCTAAGAATATAAATACATACACCCACACACTTTGCGTTTGTGAGAACGCGGTAAGCGCATTGAGAAAATTCTCCATAACCCAAACCCTCCTTTTTTTCAGGCGTTTCGGGCATAGATGAAACCATTTCCAAACGCCATTATTCAGATAGACGATGAAAATTATATCCACAAGCTTACGGAAAGTAAAGCAAATTCTTTATGAATGCGCCGCATTTTACCGGTTTGTTGTTTTTCATACGTCAACACCCGTTTTCACCTGTATTTTACCCCGTAAAATGGTACAATAGTGGAAAGAAACCACCAAGGAGAATGGATATGGCATTTTACTCCCCTATCAGTTTGGAGCAGCAGGAGCGGCTCGTTTCTTTTATTAATGCCACACTGGAAAAGCAAGTGGAAGACTTGCAGGCACTCATCCGTATCCCCAGCGTCAAGAAAGCGCCCGAGGGCAACCTTCCTTTTGGTGCGCCCATTCAGCAGGCGCTTGACGCTACGCTCAAGCTTGCAGAAGCGCTGGGCTTCCCCGGCGGGCGCGATCTTGAAGGCTTTGTCGGCATGGTAGAAACCGGCGCGGGGGAAGAAATGCTGGGCGTACTGACCCACCTGGATGTTGTCCCTGCAGGCGACGGATGGTCCACGGAGCCTTTTGGCGGAGCAATCCGCGACGGGCGCGTATACGGGCGGGGCGCCATCGACGACAAAGGCCCAACCGTGAGCACACTGTATGCGCTTGCTGCCATACAGGCAGCGGGCGTCCCCCTCAAAAAACGGGTGCGCGTGATTTTGGGCTGTGACGAAGAAAGCGGCTGGGCATGCATGGACCGGTATAAAAAAACGGAAGAACTGCCGACCATCGCGTTTTCTCCGGATGGCGAATATCCGTTGGTGTATTCGGAAAAAGCCATAATGCACGCTACGTTTACGCTGCCCCTCAAGCATAAAACCTCGTTGCATATTTCAGCAGGCGAGCGCCCCAATGTGGTACCGGGCATTGCGGAAGCGATCGTATCCGCTTCCTGTCCCGTACCGAGTGTTACAACGGACGATGGGTTCTCCTTCTCGTCCGCATCCGTGGAAGAGGGCACAAAGCTGATTGTCACCGGCCTTGGCGCGCATGCCTCCACCCCGGAAAGCGGCCGGAACGCGCTGCTTTGGCTACTTAAGCTGCTGCACGCAATGGAACTGCCCAAAGAGGATGCCGCAATCGTACGCTTCCTTGCGGACATTCTGAAAATGGATGTACACGGTGAAACGCTTGGGCTGGATACCTCGGACGACAGCGGCCGCCTGACGCTTAACGTCGGCATTCTCAAGTGGAATGAAGAACAGGTTTCTATTACGTTTGACGCGCGCTGCCCGCATATAC
>JAEXTB010000129.1 GCA_023453725.1 Bacillota bacterium
ATCTATTCCCTCTCGCCGTATACGCTTGAGGAAGTGGTTTCCCGCAACTATCTGATTACCGAGAAGCCGGACGCAATCATCAATATTGTAGACAGCTCCAATATCGAACGCAACCTGTACCTGACCACGCAGCTTGTCGAGCTTGGTCTGCCCGTTGTCATCGCGCTCAACATGATCGATGTAGTGCGTAAAAACGGGGATAGCATAGACGTTAAAAAGTTAAGCGCTGTGCTTGGATGCGAAATTGTGGAAACCTCCGCCTTAAAAGGGATTGGCACCAAGGAAGTTGCCGACCGTGCTGTAGCATTTGCTCAAAGCAAGCAGAACGCGGAACCGCTGCATACTTTTGGGGGAACCGCGGAGCATGCCATTGCGCATATTGAAGATCTCATCCGAAGCTTAGTGGATGCAAAGCTTCTGCGCTGGTTCTCCATCAAGCTGTTTGAGCGCGATGAAAAGGTGCGTTCACAGCTTAAACTTGAATCCGAAGTGGAAGTTAAGCTTGAAAAAATTATTGCCGATTGTGAAGCGGAGTTGGAAGACGACAGCGAAAGCATCATCACCAACGAGCGGTATTCGTATATCAGCAAGCTGATGGAAACCTGCGTCAAAAAGCGCCGCCCGAGCGGAAACATGACGGTCTCTGATAAAATTGACCGTGTCGTCACCAACCGCGTTCTGGCGCTCCCCATATTTGTTGTGGTGATGTTCCTTGTGTACTACATCTCTATATCCACCGTCGGCACATGGGGCACAGACTGGGTCAACGACGGACTCTTTGGTGAGATCCTCCCCCCTGCTGTGGAAGGTTGGCTCACAGCGCTTGGAACAGCCCCCTGGCTCAATTCCCTGATACTTGATGGTATTATCGGCGGGGTCGGCGCGGTATTAGGCTTCCTTCCGCAGATGCTTGTGTTGTTCTTCTTCCTTGCCATACTTGAAGACTGCGGCTACATGGCGCGAATCGCGTTCATTATGGACCGCATCTTTCGTAAATTCGGCCTTTCCGGCAAATCCTTTATCCCCATTCTCATCGGTACGGGCTGCGGGGTGCCGGGTATTATGGCATCGCGTACCATTGAAAACGAAAGCGACCGCAGGATGACCATCATTACGACTACGTTTATTCCCTGCGGCGCAAAACTTCCCATCATCGCTCTCATTGCGGGCGCGTTGTTCGGCGGCGCGTGGTGGGTTGCTCCGAGCGCATATTTCCTTGGGATTGCCGCCATCATCAGCTCCGGCATCATACTCAAAAAGTTCAAGGCCTTTGCGGGCGACCCTGCTCCGTTTGTCATGGAACTTCCTACCTACCACGTTCCCGGCGCAAAAAGCGTGATCATCCATATGTGGGACCGGGCGAAGTCCTTTGTACAAAAGGCTGGCACCATCATATTTATCTCGGCCATTATTGTGTGGTTCCTAAGCTCGTTTGACTGGTCCATGCAATTGGTAGATACGGCCGACTCGATTTTTTCCTCCATCGGCCGCGTCATTGCTCCCATATTTGCACCGCTTGGCTTTGGCACATGGGAAGCAACCGTTGCTTCTCTAACCGGCCTTGTCGCAAAAGAGAACCTTGTGGGCACATTCGGCATACTCTATGGGTTTGCTGAAGTCGCGGAAGACGGCGTGGAATACTGGGCCAGGCTGCAGGCTGCCTATACCCCGCTTGCCGCCTACTCCATGTTGGTATTCAACCTTCTGTGCGCACCCTGCTTTGCCGCGATGGGCGCTATCAAGCGCGAAATGGGAAGCGGCAAGCTCACGTGGTTTGCCATCGGCTATCAAACGATATTTGCTTATATTGTGGCGCTTGCCATCTTCCAGATCGGTTCGCTGGTCTCTACCGGCATATTTACATTAGGCAGCTTTGTTGGGCTCCTCGTTACAGCCGTGTTCTTCTTCCTGCTGTTCCGGCCCAGCCGCAGCAAGCCCAAGGTATATGGGACAAAGGCAAGTAAGGCCGCATAGTGTAACACAGGCCATTTGAACATGGCGTAACCATACCCGCGCATCCTAAAGGAGGGATTTTTATGTTGGCAACCATCATCATCAGCGCTATACTGGCGGGGCTTGTCGCCCTTGTCATTATCAGCATGGTAAAAAGACGCAGGCGCAGCAAGGCAACCGGCGGCTGTGCAGGCTGCCCGGGCTGCTCCTCCGGCTGCGACCACTGCCACTAAAAAGCATCGAGGCCGCGTTTACAACGGCGCGGCCCCTCCCCAATTTTCTGATTGGACAGGTATGCAACATGGAGTTAACCAACGCAAAAATCAAATATCTCCTGATTATTTCAAAGCTTGTGGAAACCAAGGGCGAAGCGCGCTCGGTGGATATCGCGATTGATCTTGGCGTTGCGCGGCCTTCCGTATGCCGCATGCTCAAGACACTTGCCGATATGGGGCTGATTGAAAAGGAGCCGCGGCAGACGGTAAAATTGACGCAGCTTGGTTGGGATGTGTCGAGTTGCTATTTGGAACAATACAAGCGAGTCTATCCCTTTTTCAAACAGTTTGCCAACCTTTCCGCGTTTGACGCGGAGGAGTGCGCGCTTGCGATTTTAGGCAACCTCTCCCGCCGCTGCGTGGACAGCCTGTGTATCGGCATTGAGAACAGCACGCGTGAAGCGTTGGAAGTTGCGCCTCTCAACATTCTGCAATGCTGAAACGGTATCGTATTGACGCACGCAGGGACTTTCCTGCGTGCTTTTTATTGAAACAAACGCATTCTATTGCTAAAGCGTTAAAAATCCGTGTATATTAAGCATAGTGGCGCATTGGAATGCGCATCCAATTACACAATAGAATAACATGCGGGCATTTGCGCCCGGCCACGTAAGGAAAGGAGTTCATATGTTTAAGATTGTAGAAGTTAAGGGAAGGGAAATACTCGACTCCAGAGGCAACCCCACCATAGAAGCGGAAGTTCGGCTTTCCGGCGGCGCGGTTGGGCGCGCGGCGGTACCCTCCGGTGCCTCCACCGGTTCCTTTGAGGCAGTGGAGCTTCGGGATGGCGATAAAAAGCGCTATCTCGGAAAGGGCGTGACCAAGGCTGCATCCAACATCACCAAAAGCATTGCGCGCGAGCTTGTTGGCATGGACGCGCGCGACCAGGTCGCCATAGACAACCTGATGCGTGAAATGGATGGCACCCCCAATAAGGGCAAGCTTGGCGCTAACGCCATGCTGGGCGTTTCCCTTGCGGTAGCAAAAGCCGCGGCGCAGCAGGCCGGCATTCCTCTTTATAAATATATTGGCGGATGCAACGCCAGACAGCTTCCCGTACCCATGATGAACATCTTAAACGGCGGCAAGCATGCGGACAACAGCGTCAACATCCAGGAGTTTATGATTATGCCTGTTGGCGCGCGCAACTTCCATGAATGCCTGCAGATGAGCGCGGAAGTGTTCCATACCCTCAAAAAAGTGCTCACCGGCAAGGGTTACGGCACCGCAGTTGGCGATGAAGGCGGATTTGCCCCCAATCTCAAGACGGACGAAGAGGCCATACAGGTCATCATCGAGGCTATCGAGCTCGCTGGTTATCTGCCGGGCGAAGATTTTAAGATCGCCATCGATGCGGCAGCCACCGAAATGTACCAGGAGGACGGTTCCTACCTGTTCTGGAAATCCGGCATTCGCAAGACAAAAGCGGAAATGGTGTCCTTCTGGGCCGAGCTTTGCGACAAGTACCCCATCATCTCCCTGGAAGACGGCGTTGCCGAAGAGGACTGGGAGGGCTGGAAGCTGTTGACCGAACGGCTGGGTAGCAGAATTCAGCTCGTAGGCGATGACCTATTTGTTACCAACACCGAGCGCCTCAAAAAGGGCATCGACCTTGGTGTGGGCAACAGCATACTCATCAAGGTCAACCAGATCGGCACGCTGTCTGAAACGCTCGACGCCATCAGCATGGCCAACCGCGCGGGCTATACGGCGGTGGTCAGCCACCGCTCCGGCGAGACAGAGGACGTCACCATTGCGGATATCGTGGTTGCTGTCAACGCAGGCCAGATCAAGACCGGCGCACCCTCCCGTACCGACCGCGTGGCAAAGTACAACCAGCTGCTGCGCATCGAAGAAGAATTGAGCGACGCTGCGATTTACCGCGCGGACGTGTTCCCGAAGTAAATTCCCTAATGCCACAAAGACCCGCTCCAAATGGAGCGGGTCTTTTTTCGTTTTTCCTCGGGCCTGATCCGTTACTTCTCCAGCGTAACACTTCCAAACCGTGTCTTCTCCGAGAAGTCATACGCGCGGACCGTGATGGCTGCGGGCAGCGTATCCATAGCGGCAAGGGAGGTTTTTTGTACAAACACGCCATCCTCCGTCTGTTCGATGCTCCCGATGCCGGTAATGCCGTCCGCAAGGCGGTTGCCATTTGCATCGAGATATTCAAACCATAGTGTGTCGGACGCGAGCGCTTTTTGCTCCGCCGTAGCCGAAGGATCTATTGTAAAGTACAGCTCCGCATAAATTTCAAGCGCAGTCTCTTTCCACTCCACACGCTCAACCATTACGCCGGTACCCTCCACAGCGGCGGGCTGCTGTTGACGGTATATGATGCGATCGTTTAAAGCCGGGGCTTCCAATGTAAACAGGAAGCTGTTTTTCTCCTCGTCATCCATCAGCATCCTGCCCTCCGCGTCATAAGGAATGACAGAGGTCTTGCAGGTAAACTGCTGCTTTCCCGCGTTGCCCGGGCCAATGCCGGAAAGCATCATGACAACCGTCCCGTCCGATTCCGTCAAGAAATCCGCCGTTTGGGTCACATGGTGTTCATCAAGGAAGATGCCTGCACCCACATGAAGCAGCTTTTTCCCCTGCTGCGCGGCAAGCTCTTTTAGCGTGGCGTTCGTATCCGGAATACCCATATTGCCTGCGGGATCATCCGGCATCGCATCCATGCACAGCAGCAAAAAGCCGTCCGCCTTCGTAGGCCGTGCTTCGAGCACCACATAGAACTGCTCCGCGCTGTAAACAGCCTCGCGCACAGAGAACGTTACAAGCGCATTATCTAGCGTTTTCTGGGGCACAGCTGTTTCCAGCATGCCCGCCGCATTGTCCGGGAGCTGCTTTCCCCTTCTTTCAAAAAAGGAAACAACCCCAAAGTGTACCGCCGCCGCATAAGCTGTGGTAGCCAGCAGCAATAGGCAAGCCGCAATCAATACAGCACGCCGCCTGGAACGTTTGATTGTTGTATATTGCATAACTTCCTTCTCCTGAACACGGCCCAGGGCGATGCGCACGCTTTTTTGAAACGTGTCCGGCACAGCGCCAAATACAGTTTTCCAATCATCCATCAACCCTGGCCCTCCTCATTTAATAATTCTTTCATACGGTTTCTTGCGCGATACAGGCGGGATTTGACCGTTCCCGCAGGAAGACGCATCATGGCGGAGACTTCCTTGACGTCATACCCTTCGATATAATGCAGCACCAGCGGTGTACGCAGCGTTTCATCAAGAGTAAGAATTGCGTCATGCAGCGCTTCATCTGCGTCCGGTGGGGCGATGCGCTCCGGGATTTCATCCGTCACCGTAACGCGTTTCATGCGCCTTCCAATGTTGTGGCATTCATTGATGAGAATGCGCACCACCCAAGTCTGGAACAGGTTGTCATCCCGCAGCATGCGGCACTTGGCCCACGCTTTGCAGATACATTCCTGTACGGCGTCCTCCCTGTCGCTTTCCTGCGATAGAAAACTGTATGATACGCGGTAGAGCGTTTGCTGCATATCCATGATGCGCGCAGCAAATTCCGCTTGGTGCATCGGGTAATCTCCTTTCTCGGGAAGCAACGCTCCCCATAAACAGGCCTGTCATGCATTAGACGACCTGTATGAATCAATGGATCATGGTAATTGAAATTTTAAGGATATTGTGCCGCAACCGGAAGCCAATTCGGCTTCCAAAAATAATGATGATCCCCCGGCGAAGCCGGGGGATCATTATTTGTTTATCAGAAGCCCAAATATTCCCCTACCAGTATCACCTTAATTCTCCCTTTGGCCGTTGACATGCCGGTGACAACCACATGGCTATAAGCGCTTTCCGCCAGCTGCATCAACGCGTCATAAGAGGGATACTCCTGTTTGAACAGCAGCAAAGTATTGGGTGCGGCGTACTGCTTTGCGCGGAGGATACCTACCTCTGCGGTTGGCACCACTTTGTTCATTCCCGCAATCACAATCACATGTCGGGGTCCAAACATCAAAGATGCTGTGCGGTTCCCAAAACCATCCAGGTTGACGAGTTCTCCCGAAACTGAAATCGCATTGGCGCTCATAAAATAGTAATCCGCATCGAACGCTTGACGGGCGACTTGATTCTTTGCGGCTGCACCATCTACGCCATTTGGATCAAGGAAGCGATAATCGCCACTCTGGAACGCCGTTTGCAGGCCGATTTCACGTAAGGTTTGGGACCCTCCATACGATACAACGCTACCCTTTGGTATAAGCGTAAGCGCCATTTGCAGCGCTGCTTCTCCCGTTTCACAGTAGAAACCTTCTATGTTCCGTTTTGCAAGCTCTCCAATCACCTTCTGCGCCAGCAATGCGTGATATATGTCCTGTGTCTTTGTCATGCTGCTTCCCCCTCCGTACGGATTGATATCTCATACAGTAACAGGAAGGCGACAAAACAAAAAGACTATTTTTACCATTACGCGAGTGGTATAATAAAAGTAGGACAGGATATCCCAAACACCTCTGCCCTTATTCTTATTATCAATCAATCTCCCTTTTCCGCCACATACTCCATCAGGTCTCCGGGCTGGCAGTTGAGCGCTTTACAAATGCCTTCCAAGGTACTCAACTTTACTGCGCTGATTTTTGCGTTCTTCAAATTGGACAGATTGGCGATGGTAATGCCCACATGCTCAGACAGCTCGTTGAGGGACATTTTCCTGTCGGCCATCATACGGTCCAGTCGGATAATAATCGGCATGGCGCTCCCCCTACACGGTGGTATCGTGCTCCTGCTGCAGCACAGAGCCGTACCGGAACACTTCAGCGAGCACCAGGAGACAGAACGCAAGCAAAGCGCTACTGGGCAATATTTGGAACTGCGGCCGGATGAGCGGCACAAGCGCATTTTGAACGCTATAATCAAACATGGATTGCGCTAGCCGGTATGTGTTCCACTGACCGATATAGGACTGTGCAAGCGCCAATGCACCCATAGAGAATAGGCGTTTTGCATTTTCCTCCGTGAACGGTGTACCGTGCTTCATGGAGTTGAGAATCCGCTTTAGCACCCACAAAAACGCCAAGCCAATCAGGACCCATAGGATATAAAGCGCTGTTGTCCCCCAACCTATCTCTATCCCTGGTACGGGCAGGAAGACGAGTCCTTCTATGCTGAACGCCATTTCCAGCTGAGGTGCAACCAAGCTCACTACAATGATTGCCGCCAATGCAGCAACTCCAATCCAAAAGCCGATATTGACAACTATGCGGATAATCTTGAAAGAACGCCTGTTGATCGGCGGTGTTTCGTTCATACTATCCCCTCCCTTTCCCTTGCAGTATATTCCTCTCTTTCCTGTATGTCAACAATTATTTATCGTAGTACAATAAATAATTGTTCCATTGCAATATGGATGCATGCGAAAGCCGCCGCACAATATTGTGCGGCGGCATTTAAGCTGGTATTGTATGCTGGTATTAGCGCGCCATGGTGTAGATGTTGATTAAATCCTCTTCTCCGATCGCGCGGAAGCCATAAAGCGTACCAAAGCTCTGGTTGCACTTGTGCGCCATTTCCCTAATCTGTTCATCCGTAACATCATAGCCGAGCTCGCGAATGGAGGTGGGCATTTCGATGGAGCGGAAGAATTCCTCCACTGCCTCTATGCCTTTTTGCGCGGTCATCTTTGCGTCGCCGGTGTCCTCTACGTCCATTACGCGCACGGCGAATTGCGCAAAGCGCTCGGGTTTCACTTGGAACACATAGCGCGCCCAGCTTGCCCATACCGCAGAAAGGCCCGCGCCATGTGCCACATCGAACAGTCCGCCCAGCTCGTGCTCCAGCTTGTGACTCACCCAATCTCCCGTAGCGCCAAGCCCGGTCAGGCCGTTATGGGAAAGGCTGCTTGCCCACATGACTTCGGCGCGCGCCTTGTAATGTTCGGGCTCTGTTAGCAGGATACGCGCGTTTTCCATGACGGTGCGCAACAGCTGTTCCGCGATACGGTCGGTCATATCCATGGTCTCGCCGGTGGTAAAATAGCGCTCGAGCGTATGCATCATGATATCCACACAGCCGCTCATGGTCTGGTACTGCGGCAAGGTGTACGTAAGCTCCGGATTCATGATTGCGAATTTCGGTCTGCAGAGATCGCTGTTATGCCCGCGTTTGAGCCAACCGTCCTCATTGGTGATAACGGAGGAATTGCTCATTTCGCTGCCCGCAGCCGCTATGGTAAGCACCACGCCTAAGGGTGCAGAAGCCTGCGCCTTTTGTTTACCCGCATACAGCTCCCAAACGTCGAACGGGTTCGCAAGGCCGTAGCAGATCGCTTTTGCGCTGTCAATCACGCTGCCGCCGCCCACGGCCAACACAAAATCCACACCCTCTTTTTTGCATAGCGCAATGCCCTCATATACAAGAGACAGGCGCGGGTTGGGCACGACTCCGCCCAGCTCCACATAGCTGATATGCTCCTCGGTAAGCGAACGGAAAATACGATCCAGCAAGCCGGAGGCCTTGGCGCTGTGTCCGCCGTAGTGGACAAGCACCTTCTTGCACTTCTGTGCTTTTACAAGCTCGCCCGTCCGCGCTTCCGCATTCTTGCCGAACGCCACCTTGGTTGGCGCATAATACTCAAAATTCTGCATCGATTCATTCCCTCCGTTCAAAATGATCTGATAAAAGTACTTACGGATTTACCACATTGACGGGCGTACCGTTTAAAAACTGCCTGAGGTTCTCTATGGCAATTTCCATCAGCCGTTTGCGGCTTTCCCGGGGCGCCCAGCTGATGTGAGGCGTTATAAAGCAATTCTTCGCTTTGAGCAGCGGGTTATTGGGGTCAATCGGCTCCTTTGATATGACGTCTAAACCCGCTGCGTACACT
>JAEXTB010000130.1 GCA_023453725.1 Bacillota bacterium
TGTTACGATAGCGGCAAACAGCTATCTTTTGGTGCTGGCAACCGGCAACGATGTGAAGGATACGCAAAAAAAAACATTGGAGACCAACTTCTCTCTTTCTGCGACAGGGGATGTGGTACTCTTGTACTCGCCTGAAGGGGAGCTCTTAGATAAGCTGCAGCTTGCGCAAACAGGCCCTGATGTGAGCTTTGGCCGCTCGGACGGGAAGCTGTTTTATTACGCGTCCCCTACGCCCGAGGCCGCGAACGGGCAGGGCTCTTTGGGGGTAACCGCCATACCGGTATTCTCTACGCTGCCCGGCGTTTATGAGGGCGCTGTTACGGTGGAACTGAGCGCCAAGGCGGACGAAACCATTTATTACACGACGGATTGCACAACGCCTACGCAAAATTCTACCCGTTATACAGGCCCGATTGCGCTTGAACACAATACGGTAATTCGCGCCGTTTCCATGCGGGACGGGTACATTACAGGCAGCACCGCTTCCGGTACGTTCCTGTTCACTGCAGATAATGTCAACCATACGCTTCCCGTACTCACGCTTGTAACGGACCCGAAGAACCTTTGGGACGCAAAGACAGGTATCTACGCATACGGGGAAAATTATGACCCGGATCTGCCGTATGACCAGGCGCTGCTTTCCTCCAACTTTTATAAGGGCCGCGGTACGGAAGGGGAGGAAGTGCAGAACGCCTGGGAACGTCCGGCAAGCTTCGCCGTATTTGGTGACGATACCAGACAACAGGTGTTTTCGCAAAACGTCGGCATCCGTATTGCAGGCGGCTTTGGGCGCGGGCGCGCGCAGAAAGGGTTCAATATACTGGCGCGCTCAGAATACGGCAACGGCTCGCTGAATTACGCTTTCTTTGATAACAGGCCGTACACCGCATATAAATCCCTGTCGCTTCGCGCGGGCGCGCAGGACCAGAACCGCAGCAAAATCCGGGACGAGCTTTCGAGCGGCCTTCTGGAGGGGACGGATGTAGACGTGCTCGTACAGGCATACAAGCCCTATGTCATGTACCTCAACGGAGAATACTGGGGCGTGTATTTCATGAAAGAAAAGCGCAGTCGGTTTTTTGTTGCCCAGCACGAAAACACCGAGGACGCCGATAATCTTGACGTCATGAAGGCAAGCTCCATCGTTTCCCACGGCAGCAACCAGGAATGGCTTGCATTGATGGATTATGTGAAAACACACGATCTATCCGGCAGCGAAAGCTACCAGTACGTTTCCGACCGCATGGATGTAAACAGCTTTATGGATTATATGATCTGCGAGCTTTACGTCGGGAACTCCGATTATGCGAATATCCAATACTACAAGCTGCCCGGCGGCAAGTGGAAATGGATCTACTACGATTTCTGCTGGGGCTGGAACAATTACGACCACCAGACGGTCACGTTAAGGCGCGGCACCAGGCCCGCGGCTTCCGACCTTTTTAACGCGCTGCTAAAGAACGCGGACTGGAAGGACGCCTTCTGCCGGAGGTTCGCCGAGATGATGAAAACCGTATATGCCCCTGAGCGCGTGAACGCACTCATAGACGAGCTTGCGGCGTCGGTGGACAGTGAAATTGCGCGCGAGCGGGAGAAATTCAACGGCGCAACGTTCATGGGCATGCCGCAGCCACAGCAGAACCTGGGCAGCTATAATTCCTTCCAATCCAACGTTAAGTATCTGAAGGAATTTAATGAGAAGCGCCCCGCCATTATCAAAGCGCAGCTGCAGCAAGAGCTTGGTCTCTCGGATGCGTATATGCAGGAGGTGTTCTCTTGAGCGTAACATTCCGGCACGAGCTCAAGTATTTTATCAGCCTTGCAGAGTATGAGCTATTAAGCCGCAGGCTGTCCCTGACACTGGACCGGGACAAGCATGCACAAAAAACCGGCAAGTATTTTATCCGCAGCCTGTACTTTGACGATTACATGGATACTGCCATGCAGGACAAGCTGGACGGAACCGACCACCGGGACAAATACCGCATCCGCATTTATAACCTGAAGGATACGGATATCAAGCTGGAGCGCAAGCACAAAGAGGGACAGTTTATCCAGAAAAGCTCCATCCCCTTGACTCGTGAGGAATGCGATGCGCTCATTGGCGGCAACTGCACGTTTTTATTGCGCCGCAGGGAACCGTTTGCGCGGGAAATGTACGTAGCATTTCGTACCAAGCTTTTAAAGCCCCGTGTGATTGTGGATTATGATCGTGAGCCGTATGTGTTCCCGGTGGAGGATGTGCGTGTGACGTTTGATCAGGATATCCGCACCGCGCACCGTTCTGTGGCCCTGTTTGATAAGGAATTGCCCACTTACCCCGTAGTAGACGGTTATGGCATGGTGATGGAGGTCAAGTTCAACCAATACCTGCCCGCCTATATCCGCACGCTGCTGCAGCCTTTGGAAAACGCGCAGCGCAGCGCAATCAGTAAATACTGCCTTTGCAGGAAATATGAATAGGAGGATCCTTCCCTATGAACGACCCCATCGCGCAGGCATTCGATATTAAATCGCTGTTTACCAGCCCGCTTTCGCCGATCCAGATCATTTTCACCATGCTGGTGGCGCTTGCGCTCGGCACATTCATATTCTTTATTTATAAAAGAACATTCGGCGGCGTGCTGTATTCACGCACGTTTAATTTGAGCCTGATTATGCTCACCATGGTTTCCACATTGGTGCTGCTGCTCATCAACAACAACCTGACCATGAGCCTTGGTATGGTCGGCGCGCTCTCCATCATCCGTTTCCGTACTGCGGTAAAAGACCCCATGGATACCACGTTTATGTTCTGGGCCGTGGGCGAAGGCATTGCGCTGGGCGCACAGCTTTTTGATGTGGCGATTATCGGTGCAGTGATGATTGGAGTCGTGATGGTATTGCTCACCGTATTTAAAATGCGCGGGAGCATGCCATACCTGCTCATTTTGCACTTCCATGAAGCCGCAAACGCGCCAATTAAGAATGCGGTAAAGCAGCTTCCCCGTGTCCGCGTGCGCTCCAGGACCATACAGCGCGACGGCGTAGAGCTCACCCTTGAGGTGCGCTTAAAGGACGAAGAGACCGCCATTGTGGACAAGTTTATGCGGATTGAAGGCGTTTACGACGCTACGCTCATTGCGCATCAGGGAGACTTTATTTCCTAGGCAAACAGGACAATATAAGAAAAAGCGCCGGGCGTTAGCCCG
>JAEXTB010000188.1 GCA_023453725.1 Bacillota bacterium
CGTCTACACCGCGCACCCATACAAGGGGGAAATCGAGGCCATCTCGCTTTTGGGCGCAGTGGACCGGGCAAGCGAGGTGGAAGCGCTTGCAGACGCGGTGCTTGCTTGTGCCCGGAGAGGGTTGCGATACCGGGATATGGCCGTCATCGCCACGGATTTGCGCGCCTACGCCGATCTTGTGACGCGCGCGTTCGCCCGGCGGAATATCCCGCTGTTTATGGATGCGCGCCGCAGCATGCAGGGCCACCCGAGCGTGGAGCTGATGCTCTGTGCGGCCCGGGCTGCAACCGGCGGCCTGCCCCGCACGGAACTGTTCCGTATCCTGAAGACAGATCTTGCAGGCGTTGCGCTTGACGATGCGGAAGCGTTTGAAAACTACGTGCTCCGGCGGGGCCTGTTGGGGGGCAACGCCTTTACCGTGCCGTTTCCTCCCGAAGAAGAAGCCGCGGAGCGTGCCCGCCAGGCGCTAATCGAGCCGCTTGTGCGATTGAGGTCCGGCATGGCGGGGAAAACCGCGGGCGAAAAAACGCAGGCGCTCTATGGATACTTAAAAGAACTTCATCTGGAGCAGCAGCTGCAGCGTAACGTGGAACGCCTGCGCGAGGAAAGCCGCTTTGCGCTGATGGAAGAACACGCGCAGGTCTATGATGTGCTCATGCAGCTGTTTGAGCAGCTTTACGCCATATTGGGAGAAGCCGATATGGGCAAGCAGGAATATGTGGAAGTGCTGACCGAGGCGCTTTCCGCCTACCAGGTGGGCGTCATTCCCGCCACAGCGGATCAGGTGCTCTTTGGCGATCTCAACCGCACCCGAAGCCGCGAGGTACAAGCGCTGTTTTTGCTCGGCTGCAACGAAGGTCTTTTGCCCGCTCCGCGCATGGATGAAGAGATTATTGACGACGGGGAACTCAACGCGCTTTCGGATATGGGCCTTGCCCCCTGGGGCAGCACCGTATACCGTGCCGAGAGTGACCGCCTTTCCATCTACCGTGCACTTTCACGCGCAAAGGCGCGACTGTGGTTTGGCTTTTCCTATTCCGACGGCACGCGGGAGCTGCTGCCTGCCTCCCTCATTGACCGCATCCGAGAGCTGTTCCCAAACTGCGTGGAACAGTCCACCGCAGTAGCAGCGCTGCCGCAAAGCCCGCAAAGCGGGTTTGTGCAGTTGCTGCGCAACCTGCAATCCCCCGATTCGCTCAATGCCGCGCTGCGCTCTTATTTTGCGCAGAAGCAGCCCTACGCCGCGCGTCTGGTGCAGGCGGAAGCGTTTGCAGAAGAACCCACGGTGCCCGCCTCCTTTGGCGCGCCGCTTGCGCGCAGGCTCTACGGAAAACGCGTGTTCAGCACGGTCAGCCGCCTGGAGACGTTCCGCACCTGCCCGTTCCAGCACTTTGCGCAGTACGGTCTCAAAGCGCTTCCGCGCAGGGAGTACAAAGAAAAGAAGTCCGACATCGGCAGTTTTTCGCACATGGCGCTTGAAGCGTTTGTGCGGGAAGTGCAGCGAAGATATGATTGGGCAGCCATCACGCAGGAGGATTGCGATGCGTTGCTCGATGAAATTCTCCCCGATTGCCTGGCGCGCTATCAGGATGGCATGCTCATTGCCACGCCCCGCGCACGCGCGCTTTCCTCGTTCTATATCGCCGCCGTCCGGGAGACCGCCTGGGCGTTGTGCGAAAGCTTCCGGAAAGGGGATTTCCGGCCCGTGGGGCTGGAACTGCGCTTTGGGCCGGATGAAGAACTTCCGCCGCTGACAGTACCCCTGCCGGATGGCGGGGAACTGCTGCTTTCCGGCGCAATTGACCGTGTGGACGCGGCAGAGCGCGACGGCGAACGGTTTTTGCGCGTGGTCGATTATAAGACCGGCAACCGAAGTTTTTCATATGCGGAGGTAGCCGACGGGCTTAAACTGCAATTGCCTGTCTATCTTGCAGCGGCGGCCAACGCCGAAGGGGCCTCCCCCGCGGGCGCCTTTTATCAGCCCGTACTTGACCCTGTTGCAGCGGAAGGAAAAGAAGATGCGCTGCAGAAGCGCATGCGGCTTATCGGCATCCTCCAGCGGGATGATATGGTGCTTGCCGCGACGGAGCATGCGCTGTCCGGCGCATCCGAAGTGGTGGACGGCCTGCAGCGCAAGAAGAACGCAAGCATTAAAGAGCATGCGCGCCTTTTAAACGCAGAGGAGATGCAAAAGCTTCTCACATTCGCTGTAAAACGCACCGGCGAGATCGCTGCGGAGCTGATTTCCGGCCGCGTCGCCGCAGCCCCTGTACGCATGGGGAAATCCACTGCCTGCGCCTATTGTGAGTATAAGAGCGTATGCCGCTTTGATGCGCGGCTGCCCGGCTGCCGTGTGCGGGACGTGAAAAAGCGCAGCAAGCAGGAGTTTTTTGAGGGGCTTGAAGAACCGAAATAAGCAGCATATTCTACTTACCATCAAAATCTCTATGGTGTAAAAAGGATTCCTTGGGGCTCTGCCCCAACCCCCACTTAGGGCCGTAACGGCCCTAAGAACACGTTTTGCAAGCGTCTTCATCGGGCGTTTGCAGGGATTCCCGAGGAATGTATGCCTCGGAACAAATTGAGAGCGAAGCCCTCAAAAACTTGTCAGCATTCCACGCAGGAGGATACCCAATGGAATGGACCAAAGCGCAGCAGGACGCGATACAGATTGAAAACACCAATCTACTGGTCAGCGCCGCCGCGGGCAGCGGCAAGACGGCGGTGCTCACCGAGCGCATTGTCCGGCTTGTATGCGCGGGCGCAGATATTGACCAGTTCCTGGTGGTGACGTTTACGGAAGCGGCCACCGCGGAAATGAAGCGCCGCATTGCCGCGCGCCTGCACAAGGCGGCGCAGGAGGAACGCGACTTTGAAGCGGCCTTGCGGCTAAGGCGCGAGGCGCTCTCCGTAGGGCGCGCCAACATCTCCACGCTTCATAAGTTTTGTTTGTATATCCTCAGGCGCAATTTCCACCGTCTGGGGCTGGACCCGTCCTTCCGCCCGGCGGACGAGGTGCAATCCTCCATGCTGTTCCAGCAGGCGCTGGAAGAGACGGCAGGCGCGCGGTATGAGGCGCAGGACGCTGCATTTGTTGCGCTCTTGCATGCCGCGGGGGCAGAAGAAGGCGTATTTTCTCACACGCAGGCATTGCACAGGTTTTTAATGGCACAGCCCGACCCATGGGAATGGCTGACGCGCGCACAAATACAGTATACACTGACCGAAGCGGATTTTCTGGAGCACCCCGCTCTCTCTGCGCTGCATAGAGACCTTTGTGATGAGGCAAAGGTTCAATATGAGAACCTGCGCCGCGCGCGGGACCTGACCCCGATGGAGTATGCGTCCACCTGCTCGCTGCTTGATATGGAGCTTGCCCAGATGGGTGCGCTGTTTTTAACGCAGGCGCAAACCCTGCGCGGATACCGGACGCAGCTATTATCCACTTGCTTCGGCCGCTTTACGTGGCCGCGCGGCGAGGTGGAGCCGGACTTAAAGAAGCGCATCACGGCGCTGCGGGACTCAGCGCGGGAAGAAATCAAGCGCCAGCAGGCGCTGCTTTCGCGTCCGTTGGAGGAAGAAGCCGCATTTTTAAACAGCATCGCCCCGCAGGTAGGCGCTTTATGCGCGTTTGTGCGGGAAGTGGACGAGCGGTATACGGAATTAAAGCGCGGCCATGGGGTAGTCGATTTTTCGGACATGGAGCACCTGGCGCTGCGCGCGTTAGGCGAGGAAGAAACCCGCAAAGCGCTTCAAAACCGCTTCCGCTACATTTTTGTGGATGAGTACCAGGACAGCAGCCGCATCCAAGAATGCCTGATCGAGGCCGTGCGCCGTGACGACAACCTGTTCCTGGTGGGGGACGTCAAGCAATCCATTTACCGTTTCCGGCAGGCCGACCCCGGCTTGTTTTTAGAGAAGCTCGATACCTATACTGGAATGGAGAACGCTCCGGGAAGGCAACTTCACCTGAACACAAATTTCAGAAGCGAGCGCCCGGTGATTGACGCCGTGAACGCCGTGTTCTCCCGCATCATGACCAGGGAAGTAGGCGAACTTGCTTATGACGATACGGCTGCGCTCAAATGCCCGGAGGGGATGCCGGAAGATAGTTCCCTTGCGGGCGTCGAGTGCTATGTCATTGAGCGGCAAGATGTTACACCAAACCCAGAGAGCGTAGAAGAGTCACCGGAAGAAGATGCCGCGGCTGCCGGGGAAGAAGCGGAGCAGGAAGGGCAGGAGCAGGACGCAAGCGAGGAAGAGGAAGCCTATATCTCCAACGACGCTGAAGCCGAGGCCATGATTGCCGCGGAGCGCATCCGGAAGCTGATGGAAGAGGCATCCTGCCCGGATCAAAAGCTGGGCGTACGCCCGCTTCGATATTCCGATTTTGCCATACTGCTGCGCGCGCACCGGAAAGCTGCGGAGGTATGGGCGCAGACGTTATCTAAAATGGGCATCCCCGCTTACGTGCAGCTGACGGGCGGGTATTTCGACGCCATTGAAGTGCAGGTATTTTTGAACCTGCTGCGCGTCATAGACAACCGGCGGCAGGACATCCCGATGCTCAGCGTGCTTCGTTCGCCCGTATTCCATTTTACGCTTGCAGAGCTCATAGAATTGCGCACAGTCTACCAGGCCGATGCGCTGATTGACCGGCTGATACTGTGCAGCCAAGACAATACAGAGCTTGCGGCTAGAGCGCTGCAGGTTCTGCTGCAGCTTACCGCATACAAAAAGGAATCGCTTCTGCTGCCGCTGCCTGAGTTTATTGCTTGGCTGATGGATGAGACGGGATATTACGATTGTGTGGGCGCGCTGCCCGGCGGCAAGGAGCGGCAGGCGAATTTAGACGCGCTTGTGGAACGCGCCCGCGCATATGCGGATGCGGGCTTTCCTTTGGATCTGTGGAGTTTTCTGCAGTATATGGACAAAGCGGCGGCCACCGCGGATATGGGGCGCGCACAGGCGGGTGCTGCGGATGTGGTCCGCGTGCTTTCCATGCATGCTTCCAAGGGTTTGGAGTATCCTGTGGTGTTCTGCGCGGGGCTGGGCCAGCGCTTTAACAGGGGAACTGCCCGGGATGACCTTGTGGCGGAACCATTATTGGGTCTTGGCCTGCGGGTCCGGATTGGCCACGTGCGGCGGGATACACTTTTCCGCCGTGCCATAGCGGCAAGGCTTCTTCGGGAGCAGCTTGCCGAGGAAATGCGCATCCTTTATGTAGGCATGACGCGGGCCAAGCACCGGCTGATACTTATCGGCAGCATGACGGACGCGATGGAGACGGCACGGGAGCTTACAACCACCGAGCTTTCTCCCGCATATTGCGCAAAAGCGCAAAGCGCGCTTTCCTGGCTGCTGCCCGTTGCCATGCAGACACAGGCGCTGCCCGTATGCTTTAAAACGCGAAGCGTTCCCAAAAAAGCCAGTGTCCCATTGCCATCTGCTATCCTTTCTGAACAGGAAGAAGAGGCGCGCGTGATCCAGTTGCTCGAAGAGCGTTTTGATTGGGAATATTCGCACATGGCCGCCGCCAGTATCCCCACCAAGCGCAGTGTAAGCGATCTGATGCATGTACATCCCGTTTCGTTGCGGGAGGCCCCCGCTTTCGCGCGGGAGGGCACACGCCTTACCGCCGCACAGCGCGGCACTTATGCACATACTGTGCTCAAGGAGATCACGCTTTCCCGCATTCCCGCCGGAAATGCGGAAGCCTTTATGGAAGACGAGCTTTCCCGCATGGTGCAGCAAGGCATATTGTCTGAACGGCAGGCCCAGGCTGTGGATGTAACGGACATTGCGGCATTCTTCAAAAGCCCGCTGGGGTTACGGCTGCGCGCCTCCTCCCGCGTGGAACGGGAGCTGGAGTTTGCGGCCAATGTAGACGTAGAACGCCTGCCCCTTGAAGGGACAGGCGAACAGGTGCTGTTACAGGGTGTGATCGATTGCTGCTTCTTAGAAAACGGCGGATGGGTGCTGCTCGATTATAAAACAGACGCGCTGCTCCCATATGAAACGCCGGCAGATGTCGCCAAAAAGCACGCGGGCCAGCTGACACTCTATGCGGAGGCGCTTGCCTCTCTTTCAAACCTTCCCGTGCTGGAGCGCTATGTGATGCTGCTGGGGGCCGGTGAGGCAATCGCCGTATAACACTTACAGGATGGAAATACGGTCCTTCCGTTCCTCGGCGTGCGGAAATTCCCCGGCAGGGTAGCCAAGCACAACCGAGCTGAAGGCAACATGATCTTCCGGCAGATGAAGCTCTTTTAACAGCGCCTTAATCTGCGGCAGCTGCGTCATACCGGGCAGCTGGTTGATCCAGCAGGAGCCGATGCCAAAGGCGCGCGCCGCAAGCATGACGTTTTCCGCAGCGAGTGCACAATCCGGCATGGCACTCAAATTCTCCGGCGTATCGGTAAGAATAATATAAACCGGCGCGCCGTATAAAAATTCAGACTCGGGCGACTGCGCCTTATCTATAAGGCTTATGATAAAGGGATGCGTCTTTTCCGTAACAGGGATGGAGCGAAGTGCCTCCCGGATGGCCCTGTTGACTTTCTGAAGGCACTCTTTGCTTTGTATTGCCGTAATGCGCCTGCTCTGCGTTCCCATGGCGCTTGGCGCATAGCTTGCCGCAAGCAGTATGGCATCCAGTTCCTCTTTGGGAATCTGCTTGTTTTCATAGCTGCGCACACTTCTTCTGTTGATGATGTTCTCAATAACCGGATTCATGGCAATCGCCTGCCTTTCCATGTTTCTTCGGGTACAGTATACCGCAGGAACCAACCTTTTACCAACGCACAGATCAAAATAACCCGTACCATCCCAAATCATGGCACCCCAACCATTACAAAAGGCCCCGTGCCTGCTGGCACAGGGCCTTATAGCGGGGCATACGTTTACAGTTCGCCCGAAGGCGGCTTTTTCTTTGCCATATCCCCAAGCTCGCGTCCTTTGTTGAGGCCAAACTGCGCAATCACGCCAAACAGTGTGAGCGCAAGTATGCCGAAAAGCACATACCACGGCAAGCCAATCCCCGGATTTAGCAGGTTTTCCTGCGTCAAGTCCTTCATCATGATGATGGAATACACACCGAGCACCGCTAAATATGCGCCGTTAAAAGAGCTGCCCACAATGATGTAGGGCTTTATAAATACGCTCGCTAAAATTGCGCCCAATACCGCGCCAACCACAAGCGGCCAACCTGCCTCAAACCCGCTCCACGCGGCAAGCAGCAGGTTGATGAGCGCAGCACCCAGCACCGCGCCGGTAATAATAACACCCAGGCGGTATAGAAAATAGGCAAGCAGCGCAAACAGCAGCCCGATGGCGATGGCAAGCACAACGGGCCATACCGCGCCGCTCAAATAGGCTTTACCAAGAGACTCGCCAAGGTAAGCGCCGCTGATAAACCCTGCAACCGCAAGCCAGATGCGAAACAGGCGGTATCCGAAAAAGCACATGACCAGACCGATGATAACGGCAACAATGCCAGCCGCCCAGGTCATATCCATCCCTCCAATCCTTTGTACGTGATCCCATTATAAAAAGGGGATTTGCTCTTGTCTTATTTGTAATATGGCGAGGACGGCCTCAAACACGGAACCGGTTTACAGGAAAATATAAAAACCGTAATAAACCGGCAAGAAGAAACATCATAAACCGCATTACTGTAAACTTATATACTATGCAAGATATCGTCAGATCATGCATTCCGTTGATG
>JAEXTB010000312.1 GCA_023453725.1 Bacillota bacterium
CGCGAGCGTATGGGTTCAAGTCCCATCTACCGCACCAGAAAAAAAACAACCACCCAAGAGGGTGGTTGTTTTTTTCTGGTCTGTTATTTGAGGGACTTGAAGCCGCGTAAAGAAATCGCTCCGGTGGAGCGATTTTAGCGGCCGGGTTTTGGCGTAGGCAAAACAAGTCCCATCTACCGCATGCGGCAAAAGCAATTGCTTTAACAATATTGGACTTGAAGCCGCGTAAAGAAATCGCTCCAGTAGAGCGATTTTAACGGCCGGGTTTTGCCACAGGCAAAACAAGTCCAATCTACCGCCTACGGCAAAGTAGGACTTGTTCCGTCGGTGTCCATGTCAATAGATGCTGACGCTAACAGCACATAAAAAGGAGCCGAAGCTCCTTAATCGTCCCCGCGCAGTAAATTCTCAGCGTAATCCCTCAGGCTTTCAAATGAATTAACGCCGCTAGCCCGGGTGCTGATCTGGTCCCGTACATAATCCGGGAGCTTGTCAAAATACTGCTTTGCTTGAGCTTCGCTTTTAAACAACTCGTACATATCAGGATACTTTTTCATCGTAGCCACTCACCTCAGGTCTAGGATATCCGCAAAGGAGGATATTATGTCGAATGCTTTGTAACGTATACAGGAGATCAGTGCGCGACATTACAAATATCGCATGACCAACCCGTTATTGCTGTGGCGCTTGCCCTTACACAGCGGGAGGCCATGAGCAGCACTACAAATCCCGAAAGTCGGAAGCACCGAGGTCGTTCTCCAAATTGTCCCTTGTAAGATCGGCGTCTAATACGGGATATATTCCTAAAAGCGGATTTTCCAGTTCGGTCTCGAAAAACCTTGTGGTTTTATTGCTTCTCTTATTCATGGTTCACAATCTTTCCTTTTTGCCTTAAGGCTTTTTCCGCGACGTATCTCCGCTTTTCTTTTTTACCTGCCGTGACTTGTGCTTGGCGTTATCCGGCGTAGATGGAAGCAGCTTTTCTGTTGGTGTCTTTTTCACTGGGTTGCTCCTTTAATTCGAGTCTTTTTATTATGTTAGGTAAAACAACGCAGCTTATGCACGGGGTGACATACTCTCAATACTTTGCTACCAACTTTTGTCGTTTTAATGGAGGGCATCATGCTGCCTCATGCAATTACAAAGAAAAGCCCGCAGTAAAGCACTGCGAGCTGTACCGTTTTAATGCATTTTTTATAGGAAATGGCCCTATTTGATGCCCAGCAAAAATCCAAGCATCCGTTCTGCTTGCCCAAGAACCGCGTGCCCTACGCCGGGCAAAAGAACGGTTGTGACGTTCGGAACAAGACGCTCAGCCCGGTCGATGCTCTTTTTGGCGTTCAGGAGCATATCGCTCTCGCCGAATACGACGAGCATCGGCATTGTAAGGCGGGAAAGCTCGGCGTCACTGAATACCGGAAGCGTCGCATAGCGCGGCTTTTCATGTTTTGTAATCAGCATCACAAATTCAAGCGCCCGGCGGAGCCCTTCCGCTTCTTCAGGATTGCCGCCTTCCATGCCAAGTATGCTTCCGATTTCCTTTGACCTGTTTCCGCTGGAAAATATTTTTTGGAGAATCATCCGAGGCATAAAGTCGCGTCTTTGCATTGCAAGCCCGCCAGGGCATAAAAGAGCGAGGCTGCTGACTTTTTCCGGATGAATGGTCGCATAGCGCAGCGCCATCCAGCCGCCAAGGGACATGCCCGCAATAGCACATTTTTTAAGGCCGAGCCGGGTAATCACTTCGTCCATCCACTGCTCATAGGCGCCGCTTTTGTAGGTTGGCCTGCTCTCAGCAGAAAAGCCCGCCTCACCGATTAGGTCTATGGCGAATACATGGAAGTATTCGCTCAGCGGTATTACATCGCCAAACCACGTAAAAGAGTTCGATAAACTTCCATGAAGCAGCACCAAGGCCGGATTTTCCGGTTTGCCTGATTCGATTACAAATGTTTCGCCGTGTGCAGTCGGAATTCGATACTGCCTGTTTTCAACAGGCCACATGGCAAGGATATTCCGGTATCCGTCCAGTACCATCCGCTTGCCCGCTTCGCTCTTATAAATCGCAGCCATATCTTACTCCTCCTTTAAAAGCCAGCTCTCCGCTTGCTCCAAATCCTCAAAGGCATGAAACAGCCTTCCCCGGTTTGCTTCTATAAGGAAGTCCCTGAACTTTCCCCGGGCCTTTCCGGCATCCAAGACCGCCGCTGCTTTGATGTTGTAGTTGGCGAACTTCTGCAAAACCAGCCCCGCGACGCGAGTCGAGAGCTGAAGAAACTCTTCTGAAAGGCAGTCTGCGGGAAGCAAAATTTTATTCGTACCGTTCTGCGCACATGCCGATACCAGCGCAAGGCCGTCCTGCTCTTCCCGGATTTGGCCGGAAATGACTTTGACATAGTCCTTGCCGTTTATCTCTACCCTTGCATATTCCATGTAAAAATCTCCCCCTTTTTTCCGGATATCGCGTGCGTCCGATGCAAGCGGGAGCGCGACTGAACGCACTTTCTCAATCCATAGAAGTTCAGCCTCATATGACTGGCGGATGTTCTCCGTTACCAATTCCAGCATTGCCGATTCGTACGGTGTGCTGCTATCAGCGGAGACTTTGTTTACGGCAAGCGCCGCACCTTTTACTTCGCGGCTGTATTGTTCCAGCAATGAAGCCAGTTCGGCCTTTGTAAGGTCTGCACCGAATACCAGCTGCATCAGAAAGGTTTTGCGTATTTCCGGTGCCTCAGGAAATTCCAGCGACAACCGATGCAATTCGTGAATGCCCCTGTCCGTAAGCGTGTAGACCTTTTTTGTCGGGGAAGCGTCGCCGTGTTGAATTTGAACGCTGACAAATCCTTCGTCTTCCAATTCGGCAAGCGCACGGTAAATCTGGTTGTTGTTTCCCGACCAATGGATGATGGGGGATTTCTGCATTGCCTTTTTCATGTCATACCCTGTGAGGGACGTCTTTCGCAGCAGCCCCAATATCGCGTATTGAATATCCATTTCCTTCACTCCCTTGGTAACCTATGTTTATAATAACATATGTTATTTAAAATGCAAGTGTTCATTAAAAAAAATCGCAAAACCGAAAGTGAGCACCGGTCAGCTTTTGTCTGCCGCTATGGGCCCGCCTATAGAAAAAGCCCCTCCGCCGTTGGCGGAGGGGCTTGGTGATCATAAAGCGTTTATGCAACCTGCTTGTTTTTGAGCGCGCCAACGAGATAAAGCACCGGGAGCACGAGACCGATGAGGATCGTGATGATGCTGCCACCCATGAAGAGCGAGATTAACTGAAGTACAATGGCGATAATCGCGAACACCATGCAAACCTGCGCCTTGGAAGGAATGTTGGCATACTTGACGCCCAAGATGCCCATTATGAGAGAAAATGCGGACGAAATCAGGCCGACGACGAGCGCACCGATTGCGATGCCGCCGGCGATCGCTCCCAATTCGCCGCCCATACTTGCGGCAGCACCTGCGGCGATCATCCCCAATACGAGCGTGAGGATGCTGATTGCCGCAAAGATGATGAGCAAAATGCCCGATACTTTAAGCAGACCTTTGCCGGGTGCGTTGGTATAGACTGGATTTTCCATTATGATTCCTCCTGTTATTCCATATTTTTTATTATGATTACCCCACAATTATACTACTCAAACAGTAAAGAGGTCTAGCAGGTTTTTGTTAAACTTACAAAAAATATTACACTTCTTTCTTCAAAATGGCAAAAGAACAGATAAGCCGACTGGGCTTTCATACGTGCGAAGGCTAGGACCGCAAACGGTCGGCCGGATATGGTACCTATCAGCTCTTTGAAGATATCGCAATTCACCAGTTGATGTGTTAGTATATAGGAAAACAGGAGGGTTTTATGGAGCTTCATTTGTGGATTCTCGATCAGCTCTGCGAAAAGGACAGGTATGGAAGAGTGCTCAATTATGAGCAGTACAGAGTGGAAGATTTACAGAAACTCTATAGCGCCGGAGTAAAAGAAACATATAGCGAAGTTACTTTTGACACCTATATAAAAACCTTAAAAAATTTGCATCATGACGGGCTGATTGAACTGGATGTGGGGTGCGAAGAGGCCCAGGCTGACACGCGTGGGAGCATACGGCCTACAAGACAAGGCGTTGACTATTTGAGAGAAAAAACCAGGATCTATAAATAGGTTCCCTGGGGACAATGAACCGCTCCAATCGGGAGCTTTTGTGTACACCTACTGTTGTCCCCATCAGCCGGGAGTGGACGGGAATGGATGATATTCCCTGACGTTTGTATAGCGTTTTCGCTGCTATGACCCGTTGTATTTCTGATTTTAAATGTGATAGTATATAAAAATAATTCCGTGTGGAAGGAACTCATCCCATTGTCAACATCCTGCCTCGCGCATAAGGTATCCGCTTTGAAACGAGTTATAGCTTTTCTGCTCCTTCTGAGTATACTGTTTTTACCCGTGTCCGCACTCGCAGAGACGGCCGGAGATTTTGCCTATACCTATCCGGAAGCGGACAGCGCGGGTGCGGATTATTCCGTCCCGTACGATCCTTTGCTTGAGAACAGCGATGTCGAGCCTGTAGAGCGCCATGCGGATGATTCCTCGGCCTCCTTAGGGAATATGTTCTCACTGTTCGGCTTCACGCCCCAGATGGTTCCGGCGGATTCTTCCTATCCAAGGGTACTGCTGTCCACCTCGCGCGCCAGCGTGGATATTGTTTTTTCAGGAAACTACTGCCTCTATGATAGTGGCGGGCAACCCATACTCATTCCTGAACGCGGCATCGTGTACAACTTGTCCTATGCTGCGGGGAATGTTTCGTTCTCGCTTGCGGGTGCGGTGCTCTATAGCGGGGGGCAGTTTGTCATATCCGAACATACGCCGCCCAGCGGCCAAAGCTACAATTCATTCAGCGTTTACAATACCCACTACAACGCAAACCTCTCATACCTGGGCAGCCTCGCCGTATACGCACTGCTTGATTCAACACCGGGCGTATATCTGGTCAACCGCGTCTACATGGAGGATTACCTCTGCGGCGTGGTGCCTTTTGAAATCGGCGAAGGCTTCGGCGCTGCAGCGTTGCAGGCGCAGGCTGTCGCCGCCCGGAACTTTGCGTACAACGCCATTACGAGCTCCGCGTCTTATGATCTTGTAGATACCACAAACGATCAGGTCTATAAAGGCATATCAAGCGCCCCTAACTCCGCCGCCGCAGTCTCCGCCACGGACAAGATGCTTCTTACCTATAACGGCGCAGCAATTGCGGTGTTCTATTCCGCATCCAACGGCGGCGTAACCGAGATTCCATCCCACCCTTGGACAAGCCAGAGCATTCTTCCCGCATACATTGAAATCAAGGCCGATCCCTATGATCTTAAGTATGGAAGAAATTATGGCTCTAATGCCTATCTCCAGGAGATTTCTGTCCCCAAGACAGGTCTTGACAGTGCGGGAATGCTCAAGGCAATGATCAAGAACGCATATTCCCTCACCGACACGGAAGCAAATACAATCGTCCTCACCTCGGTGACGCTCTCTGCCGACATTGCGGATGAAAGCCACCGCAGTGTGTACGAGGCAAATAAAGGCGTGGGCGCATACTTTTGCTCGCAATTTGCTACGCTGACGGCCACCTGCACCGGCACATATACCAAGAGCGGTATCGGGCAGACTCTGGACTCGGCGAATATCAGCATCAACGCGTCTACACTGAAAAGCGGCGGCTTTGGATTTTTCAATGACCAGTTGCGTGGTTTCTGGCTTGAGGATCAGGGCAGCGCATACACCGTCCGCCATGGGCGGTACGGACACGGCATTGGGATGAGTCAGATCGGTGCGCGCCAAATGGCGACGGAAGGCCTCAGCGTTGCCCAGATACTGACGTTCTACTACCCGAATACCTCTCTTGCCGTAAGCCAAGACTTTAGCGGGCGTCAAGCTCTCACTGCGCTTCCCGCGCTCACAACCGATATTCGCGCAGTGGTATATGATAGCTATGTGTACCTGCGTGCGAACACAGGCTCGCTCACGCTTGGTGTGGTGAAAGCGGGCACCGCTGTTGGGGTTACCGGAGAGAAGGACGCGTTTTACAGCGTTACGTTCGAGGGCAAGACGGGTTATGTGCAAAAGTCTGCGTTTACGCCCGTCTACGGCAGCGTCAATATTGTAAACGTCACCACCTCCTGCAATGTGCGCAGCGAGCCTTCCACAGCCGGAGGTAGCGCTACCATTATCGGTCAGGCTCCGCTTGGCGCAAGCTATGCGCTGCTGCAGGCCGATGCCGCCATGGGCTGGCACAAGATCTTCTACAATGGAAAAATAGCGTACGTTTCCACCACCTATGCCCGCCTTGTGGCGAACACGGGTACGGCGATTGGCAGTTATCAAATTACCGTTACACCGCCTGCAGGTTATACCGATACAGTTCTTTGGGTGGACGGCGTTGCCGTTTCCAGTACGAATGCGAACGGAACTGTGGCCGCAACGATTCATGAGGCCACCGCAAAGACCGCTGTCATGTACAAGCTGCGCTCCAGCGGCACACCGCAGGAGATGTATGCATGGACACTGTCGTATTCTGCTTCGGGCGGCTATACCGCAACGCCGCTGCCCGCTTCTATGCAGAACCTTCTAACTTATCACGGCTGCGCTATCCGGGTAACTGGCAACACAGGGCTGCGCTTTATCAGCGGGGTTGATCAAAACCTCCGTACGCAGCTGCTTGGCGCGGGGGTAGAGGGGTTCCGGCTGGTGGAATACGGCACTGTTGTCATCAACAACAACAGCATCGGCGTGTACCCGTTTACAAAGGACGGGGTCGCTGCCAAGTACGGCCGTTCCTATTGGGATGCAAACAATGATTACTATATCAATATCACCGGCGGGCGCATTCAGTTTGCCTCGGTACTTGTGGATATCCAGCCAAGCAATTACAACTGGTATTACGGCTTCCGCCCTTACGCGATTGTGGAAAAGGGCGGTGTGCAGTATACCCTGTACGGCGGGCAGGTATCGCGCAGCATGTACCATGTCGCAAAGCAGATCATCGCTGCGGGTGAGTTTGCGCCGGGATCCTCCGCTCACACATTCGTGAACAATATCGTCAAGACTGTAGAAGGAAACACATGATATGAAGCTTTGGAAAAAACTGCTTATTGCACCTGCGGCGATGGGGCTGCTCCTTGTATGCACGGCCTGCACGCCCGCTGTGGAGACCGCAAACACTTCGCCATCTATTGTGATGGAGGATGGGACAGTCGTACCCCAGATGCGTCTATCCAACGGGATGCTGGAATATCAGGATGAAGGCGGAGTATGGCAGCCGATTGCGGAGCTTTCCGAGCTGTACCAGGCGTATGTGCTAGAAGATGCGCCGACCGATACCCCGGCGCCTTCCCCGACGAGCACGCCGACGCCAACCCCTACGGCGACACCGACGCCAACGCCCGAGCCGACGCCCGATCCAACACCCGAGCCTACGGCAACGCCCAAGCCCAAGCCCAAATCAACGGCAACGCCCAAGCCTTTGGCAACGCCGGAAACGGCGATTACTCCTGCCCCAACGTCTAATGGAACGGGCGGCGGTTCTTCGGGAGGTGGCGGGTCATCCGGCGGCGGTTCTTCCGGCGGCGACACGGGCGGCTCCTCCGGCGGCGATACGGGGGGCTCTTCCGGCGGTTATACCGGAGGTGGCGGAGGTGGCGGCGACGGTGAGGATATCAGCGGCGGCGGCGATTGGAGCAGCAACTACGATTGATCGGTTTTCTCCGCTGATGTTTTGATATATTTGTTCTTGCGTGAAACACAGCTCGGCTTCGATACGTTAAGAAGCCGGGCTGTGCCTGTAGTTGGAGAGAGGGTGCCTTCAACCGGACAAACTTGGTTCGTCTGCAGGCGATCATTCCATCCCAGGGATGCATAAAAAAGTCATGCGGGTATTTGTTTTATGTTGGGCTTGCGCTACAATAGAGGCATTGTACTACGCGCTTAGTATACGCAGGGGGATATATGCAAAAATCTGTTTTTTACGCCGTCACGCCGGAGTCCGCCGGAATCCCCAGCGAAGCGCTGGAACGGTTTTACAAAGAGCTCATAACGCTTAAAATGCCGCTGCACAGCTTTGCGCTGTTGCGGCACGGCGACCTGATAACGGAAGGGTATTGGTCACCCCATACGCCGGAAGAGCGGCATATCGTTTACTCGGTCAGCAAAAGCATTACGTCCCTTGCGGTAGGCTTCTGCATTCACGAGGGGAAGTTCCGCCTTACGGATAAAATTGTGGATCTGTTTCCGGAAAAACTTGATTTTCCGGTGGATGCGTATACAAAGAAAATCACGGTGGAGCACCTTTTAACCATGCGCAGCGGCCACCCGGATGCCACCGACCGCACCGGCCCGGATTGGGTCAAAACCTATCTGATGACGCCGCCGCCCTGCCCGCCGGGCACTGTGTTCGGATATGATTCCATGGCGACGCATACGCTCTGCGCGCTGGTGCAAAAAACAACCGGCATGAAGATGATGGAGTATCTCAAGCCGCGTCTGTTTGATCCGCTGGGAATTGATGGTATTTACTGCCAGGAAGACCCCATGGGCATCAACACCGGAAGCCGCGGCGTGCACTGCAGAACACGGGATATGGCCAGGCTTGGGCAGCTTTTTTTGCAAAAGGGGCGTTGGCTAGGCCAACAGGTGGTTCCTCAAGGCTGGCTGGAAGCTGCTACAAAAAAGCAGGCGGATACCGCCACCAATGGGATCAACCTGGACGGCAACACGGGGTATGGCTACCAGTTCTGGCGCTTACGCGGCGATGCTTACGCCTGCAGGGGGATTGGCGGACAGTGGATTGTTGTAATCCCAAGCTTAGACATCGTATGGGTTTCTACGGGCAATCTGCTGGATGATGAGGGCAGCGACGACTTGGTGCTGCGTTTGTTCTGGTCCATGATCGCGCCGTTTGTTTCCCATCATCCGCTTCCTGAAAACCCGGAAGCGTACGGGCGGCTGCTTGTCCTGACGAAAAACTTAACCCTGCCCATGCCGGAAGGCATACAGGAAGGGACGCTGCTTACCGCGCTTCCCGGCAAGACATATGCGTTTAAGCCGAATGCGGCAGGTCTTGTTTCTGTTCGTTTCGCGGAAGCGGAGGCGGGCATCGGAATAACCCTGTGTTTTGGTGAGGAACGTTTCTGCATCCGCGCCGGGCTGGGCTGTTGGGTGCCGCAGTACATTGCCTTTGCGGAGGATAATGGCTGGGCGCGCTGCGTGCTGGCTGACAAAGAAACGCTTGTGTGTCATGTGCATCTCGCACAGAAGCTGGGTGGGTACAAGATTGTGCTGCATGTGAACGAACAGCTGACCATGCGGCTGTGGCCGGTAGGATGGACGGATTTTCGCCGGGTTACGCTGCTTGCTACAGGCGAGCCGGTGCAGGAAACGGATATGGAGGAATAACATGAAACCATTGGGTGTTACCATGGGGGACGCCGCGGGCGTTGGCCCGGAGATCGCGCTGCGCGCGTTTGTGGACTCTGACGTCAAAGAAAATATCATTGTAGTCGGGGATTACAGCGCGCTTGCGCTTTGCAATGAAACGCTGAATTTGAATGTGCCGCTTACGCGCATTACTTCGCCGGGTGAACGTCGGGATGGTTTCCTCAATGTTCTGGAT
>JAEXTB010000322.1 GCA_023453725.1 Bacillota bacterium
CCTGAGTTCGGGGCTGGCGATGAGCAGCGCGCGGGCGATGCCATGACGGATTGCGCCGGCCTGGCCGGTGGTGCCGCCGCCAATGACATTGACCTTAACGTCATACTTCGAAAGCGTATCCGTGAGCACCATGGGGGCGCGCACGATCATCTTAAGCGTTTCCAAACCGAAGTATTCTTCGACGTCACGCTTGTTAACGGTGATGTTGCCGGAACCGGGAAGCAGACGAACGCGGGCGATGGATTTCTTGCGCCTGCCGGTGCCGAGATAATGAACCTGTGCCATTTTGCGTCTTCCTCCTTCCTTATTTGAGTTCCAGCGTCTGGGGCTTCTGTGCAGCGTGCTCATGCGTAGCGCCCTTGTAAACGCGCAGCTTGGTGAGCATCTGGCGGCCCAGGGGGCCCTTCGGCATCATACGACGGATCGCCTCATATACGGCGAATTCCGGTTTGGTCTGCAGGAGTGTCCGATAGCTGACTTCCTTGAGACCGCCGGGATAGCCGGTGTGGCGGTAATACTTTTTCTGATCAAGCTTCTTGCCGGTGAGCACGACCTTATCGGCGTTTACAATAATCACATGGTCGCCGGTATCAACGTGCGGCGTGTATATAGGCTTATGTTTTCCCCTGAGTATGGCGGCAACCTGGGAGGACAGACGGCCAAGTACCATGCCTTCTGCATCCACAACATACCAATTCCTCTGGAGAGATTCGCCCTTTGCCATATAGGTTTTCATGGCGTCCTCCTAAACGAAAATATCAGAATGTCGATGTGGCTCTGGTGACGCTTGTACGCCTTGCTTCCGGGGCTGTGGCCGCATGACGCCTACTTTACCGAACACACCTGAAACAGTGTAGCAAATTCCAATCCGAACTGTCAAGGTAAATTCACAAAAATATCAGGAAAAATGCGAATAAATTATGCGCGCAGGCATACAAACAGGACGCCTGGATGCAAGCGCCTTAAAAAGGAAGCATGGCCTAGCCGACAGGCGGGGCAAGGGCAAACGCACATTGCCCCGCCTTATGTCAACGGTCAGGGCTTCCAGCGGATCAGCTTCTTTTCAAAATGCGCCACGATGTAATACATCACGGCTGCAAGCACACACAATACGAGTATGCTTGCCATGACGAGGTCCAGCTGAAACACCTGCCCACCGTAAACAATGAGGTAGCCAAGGCCCGCTTTTGAAACAAGGTATTCGCCTACAATTACGCCTACCCAGCTCATGCCCACGCTCAGCTTGAGCGCGGACATCATGGTGGGTATGCTTGCGGGTAATACCGCCATGGTGAAAATCTGCATGCGCGAAGCATTCAGCGTGCGCATGAACATCTGCTTTTCTTCGCTGATTTCATTAAATCCTGTCAGCACCGTCAGTATTGTGACAATGAGTGAAATCAAAAGACCCATTGCGATAATGGAGCTGGTCGACGCGCCGATCCATACAATGAGGATCGGACCCAGGGCAATCTTGGGAAGGGCGTTAAATACAACAAGGTACGGGTCGAGTATTTTGTTTGCCGTGGGGCTCCACCACAACAGAACGGCAATGAGAATGCCCACAAGGGTTCCCAATAGGAAGCTTACCACCGTTTCATACATTGTCACGCCGATGTGCATCCACAGCGTCCCTTCCCGGTAAAGGGAAGAGAGCGTATCGAGCACCCGCGAAGGGCTGCTTGTAACGAACGAATCAATCCACCCCAAACGGGCTCCAACTTCCCAAAGACCCAAAAATGCGATCAATATGAGATATCGCGCCACAACCACAAATGTGTGGCGGCGTTTTAATCCTTTTAAATAAGCCAGATGCTCCGCGCTGCCGCCCGGTTCAGCTTTCATGGACCTCCAGCTCCTTCCATATGGTATTGAAATAGTCGTGAAATTCCACTGCGTTGCGCCGGGCAATGGGGGAAGGCGGCGCGCTCAAAGTAATGGTCAGTTCCCGTTTGACGCGCGCGGGCCGCTCTGAAAATATAATGATCCGGTCTGCCATGGAGATGGCCTCCGCAATATCGTGGGTGACAAGAAGCGCAGTCTTATTTTCCTGCTTGATGATGCGGTGCATTTCATCCGCCGTCTTGAGCCTTGTTTGGTAATCGAGCGCTGAAAATGGCTCGTCAAGCAGCAGCAGGTCGGGGTCAAACGCCAATGTGCGAATAAGCGCGACCTTCTGGCGCATACCGCCCGAAAGCTGGCGTGGGTAATGGTGTTTGAATTCATCAAGCCCATAGGTAGATAACAGCGTCAGCGCCCGCGCCCTTGTTTCCGGCGTGAGCATGCGCTTGACTTCCAGACCCAAAAGGATATTCCCTTCTATATCCCGCCAATCAAACAGCTGGTCCCGTTGGAGCATGTAGCCGATGTTTTGTCCGGGTCCCACAATTTCCTTTCCTTTTATGCGCGCGCTGCCTGAGGATGGTGTGACCAGCCCGGAGAGTATGCTCAGCATAGAGGTTTTCCCAGAGCCGGAAGGGCCGACGATGGCTACAAACTCCCCTTCGTATATGGTGATATTAAGTTCATCTATGGCGAGCGTTTCCGCATGAGGTTCATGATAGGTGAGGCGTATATCCTTTAGTTCTACAATCGGCTCCATATGCCGCCTCCTTTTAAACTCGGTAATACTTTAGAGTATTCTAAAGCGCCCAAAGGAGTGAACGGCACGTTTTGGTGCGGCTTGCCGTATTCATATACAAGGGGCATGGCGTCATTTGAAAGAGCGGTGGAGGAAACTGTTATGCTGCATTGGAAAGTGTGTTGGAGCAAGGACCCGCCGCATGACCACGATTGTGAATGCGTGCGCCACCGAAAACGGAGACGGAATAAAAACATACCCGGCATTGTGCTCATTGCGGCGGCGGTGCTGGTGCTGCTATGCATTTTGCCGCTATGGGTCATTGCGCTGATTGCCTGCGCGGTACTCATCGCGCTTGGCATCGTATGGCTGTGCACCTGAGAGCATAAGGATTGCGCACAACAAAAAAAGATGCATCTCTGCATCTTTCCATGGTGCGCTTTTATCATTACACGCTGCGGACAACCTTGCCAGAACGGAGGCAACGGGTGCAGACATCCATCTTACGCGGCGCGCCGCCGACCACTACGTGCACCTGCTGCACATTGGGCGCCCACGCGCGCTTGGTCTTGCGGTTGGAGTGGCTAACAAGGTTGCCGGACATGGTGCCTTTTTTGCACACTTCGCAATATTTACCCATTCTGTAACACCTCCTTGCCGTAAAGGACCGTAGCCGGTCGAAATCAAACAAAGGTATTCTAACATTTGAAGCCGTGTTTGGCAAGAAGAATTTCTCTTGCCGCAAGGGAGCACGTGCCTCTGTTCTGTGGAGAACCGGCCGTGATGGCCTTAGTATAGCCCGGTAAACCCGGTTTGACGCAGCGCCTCATATAGAACAATGGCCGCCGCATTGGAAAGATTGAGCGAGCGAATTCCCTCGCCCATAGGAATGCGCACGGCGTCCTGCGACCGCCGGTCCAGCAGGGATTGCGGCAGACCTGCCGTTTCCTTTCCAAACACAAGAAAATCCCCGTCCTGATACCGTGCTTCGGTATACTGCTGCCTGGCCCGCGTGGAACACAGAAAGAAGCGTCCGTCCGGGTAGGCGGCTTCAAGTTCCTCAAAACTGTCATGATAACGAATGTCAAGAAAGTGCCAGTAATCAAGGCCGGCGCGTTTAAGTTTTTTATCATCGATAGCAAACCCCAGAGGGCGCACCAAATGCAGCACACTGCCTGTTACGGCGCAGGTGCGCGAAATGTTGCCCGTGTTTTGCGGGATTTCCGGTTCAACCAGTACAATATGAAACATTTGCGGCTCCTTCTTGTGCTGCATCCGTTTAGAATGCCTTCAAATGGGAAAGAAAGCAGAATGGACGCATGGGATATTGTAGCACGCATCCGGGGATATGCAAACATTTTGTAACATTTCGTCCGGAGGGAGAGTTGTGTTTCCATTGCAATTTAAATTGGTGTATAATATGGATACGTACGGGATGGTTCCCGCAAAGAGTTTTCAATCGGGTTTAAGGAGCAAGAAATGGATCAAATCAGGCAGGGCCAGCGTGGCGTTTCCAGAAATGACGGGCCGCAGTTGCCAAACTATATGAGACAACCGGTACAATCATCCGCACGCAATTCCTATGCAGCGATGGCGCGCAGCGGCGGTAATCCGCGTACGCCGTCCACACGCACAGCCCCACATCCGGCAGCAAGGCCGGGCGGCGGTTCCGGCGGTGGCAGGAAAAAGCGCGGGCCCACGCGTTCCCAAAAGCTGATGCGCATCGCTTTGGCAATCTTAGGCGTACTTGTGGTTGCGGTAGCGGGTGTACTTCTGCTTAGCGGCGGCAAGGAAGACCCTACCATGATTGAATACATGAACAGCAATACCAAGTTTTTGGATGGCGTTGTGATAGAAGGCGTTGCAGTCGGCGGTATGGAAATGGAAGCAGCAAAGCCTTTGGTGGAACAGGCGGTGGCACAGCAGCTAAACAGCGTTTCCATAACGTTGCAGCAGGAAAGCAAAAGCTGGACGCTGACCGCCGTGGATATGAACTTAACTGCAAATGCGGATGAAGTGTTGACCGAAGCCATGGGCTTTGGCCGAGAAGGCACATTAAGCGAAAATGCAGAACAGCGTGAGGAGCTTGAACAGGGAAAAACGTTCTCCGTCACGCTCACGCCGGACAGGACGGCGCTGACCAACCGTTTAATCACCATCGCATCCGAGGCAAACCAGGCGCCGGTGGAACCGCACCTTGTGCCTACTCTGGATGAGAGCAACAAACAGAACTTTGAGCCGGTGGAAGGGCAGAACGGCCTTACGCTCAATACGGAAAAGACCGCGGATGCGGTGATTGCAGCCATGCAGCAAAAGCAGTATCAGTCGGCAGTCACGCCCGTGTTTGATACGGTTGCGCCGACCATGACGCTCGAATTCTTGCAGCAGAATACAGCGCGCATTTCCACGTTTACCACGCGCTTTCCGCAGAGCAGTTCGGATGAAATTGTAAAGAACCGCGTATTTAACATCAAAAAGGCGGCGGGTATTATCAGCGGCTACACCGTGCAGCCCGGCGAGGAATGGAGTTTTAACGGCTGGGTCGGCCCGCGTACGGTAAAAACCGGCTGGAAGGAAGCCAACGGCATCAGCGGAGGCAAGGAATATACGCTGCAGGCTGGCGGCGGTATCTGCCAGGTGAGCACAACCCTTTATAATGCGCTGCTGTGCGGCAACGTCCCCATTACGGACCGCAAAGCGCACTCCATCCCCTCCTCCTATGTGGACAAGGGTCTGGACGCTACGGTGGATACCAGCGGCATTGACTTGAAGTTTAAAAATGATACTGATGCGCCGATGTACATATTCGCCTACATCACGCCGGATGCACAGAGCAGCAAATATCTGAATATTACGGTTTCCATCTATGGAAAGCCCCTGCCCGATGGTGTTACATATAAGGCCCGCAGCGAAATCATAGAAACGACGCCGCGGCTGGAAATAAAATATGTGGATGATCCCACAATCCCCATCGGGTATCAGCTGGAGAAAATCAAGGCGCATGACGGTTTTAAAGCAAAAGCGTACTTGGAAAAGTACGTAAACGGCGAACTGGTGGAGACCAAGGAACTGTATGAGGACCGTTACCGCGGCAATGACGCGGAGGTGCATGTAGGCACCGGTGATCCGGCGACGGTTCCCGTACCGGAAGGTGCCGTACCCGTCTCGGGCGCAACGGTTCCAGAAGGCACCACGCCGGTTGAAGGCGGCACGCCGACAGATACGGTACCGGAAATCCCGACCGTCACGCCTGCTGCGTAACCTTTTTTGAAAAGAACTTTGCCGCTTGAGTGACGATCAGGCGGCTTTTTTCGGGTAATTGGGCTAACGAATGGGGGAGACAAATGAAGTGGATTGAATTTGCGGTCTATACAACAGATACCGGGCTAGAGCAGGTAGCTGCGGCGCTTACGGCGATTGGGCTGGAGCAGCTCGCAATAGAAGAAAGCAGCGAAAGCGTCGCCGCGTTTTTGGAGCATGCCGCACCCAACTGGGATTTTGCAGACGCTGTTGCGCTGGCCTCGAAAAACGGCCCGTGCATCAAGGCGTATATTGCGGAGCTGCCTGAAAACGATGCGCTCCTGGCTGCCGCGCGGGAAGCAGTGGCGGCGCTGCGGGAGATGGATCGGCAAACGGATTACGGACCGCTCACCATACAGGAAACGCGTATCGATGAAGAAGACTGGGCAAACAACTGGAAACAGTATTATAAGCCGTTGCCCATCGGGGAGCGGTTGTTGATCTGCCCTTCCTGGGAGCGGGATACGCTCACTCCCGAATTGCGGCAGGAGCGTAATGTGCTTCTGA
>JAEXTB010000324.1 GCA_023453725.1 Bacillota bacterium
CCCCGTGTATACGCCTATTTGCCCCACCAAACCACATGTGCCCATTCCCGAAGCCACTGCCGGGCCGTTCATTTCCAGCTTAAAAATCACGGTAGCGATCGGACCGGTAATGGCTGAAGCCAAAGTCGGCGGAATCCATATTCGTGGATTTTTAACGATATTCCCCATCTGCAGCATAGATGTACCAAGACCCTGGGCCAATAGTCCACCCCATCTGTTTTCTCGAAAGCTCATCACCGCAAACCCTACCATCTGTGCACAGCATCCGGCTACCGCGGCACCGCCAGCAAGCCCCGTAAGGCCAAGCGCGGCACAAATGGCTGCGCTGCTGATTGGGAGTGTCAGCGCAATGCCCACGATTACGGATACCAATACCCCCATAAAAAACGGCTGAAGTTCCGTCGCCCACATGATCGAATTTCCAACAGCGCTTGCTGCGGCGCCTATTGCAGGCGCACATAGCATGGACATTACTACACCAACGGCAATCGTAACACAAGGCGTCACTAAAATATCTACTTTGGTCTCTTTGGAAACCGCTTTGCCGCATTCTGCCGCAACAATCGCCACAAGAAGCACCGCAAGCGGACCTCCTGCCCCGCCGAGTGTGTTCGCTGCCCCGCCAACCGCTACCAACGAAAACAGAACAAGCGGAGGACAATTGAGCGCAAACCCGATTGCAACCGCCATAGCCGGGCCGGTACCTGCCTTTGCAAACGATCCCAAATCCAAGAACAACTGCAACCCAAGCTGCTCGCCTAGCGTGCTGAATATCGTCCCAACCAGCAAAGAGGCAAACAACCCCTGCGCCATAGCGCCCAAAGCGTCTATGCCGTACCTTTTTACCGAAAACACAATGTTCTTCTTCTTCAGAAATTCGGCAAATCTATTGTTCTGCGCAACTGCTTTTGTGCTCATTCCAGACCCTTCTTTATCTACGGAATAGTATCGGTCACTCCAAGCGATACTGCCGAACATTTTCGGCATACGGCCCCAGCAGCGAGATTTGCTCCCGCGTAGTGTCTGCATCAGTCAGGATAGCGGTAAACGCATCCAACGCCGCAACCTGCATAAAATCCTGAACGCCGAACTTCGTGTGGTCCCCCAATAAGTAAGCCTCGTCTGAAATACTCAGCATCTTGATTTTCACAGAGATCGCAAATTCGTTGCTTTCGCTCGCGCCGTCCTGCGTAATGCCCTTGCACGAAAGAAAAGCCTTGTTCACGTGATATTGCGATAAAGATTCGAGTGCATCTCTGCCCACCATGCACATGGAGCTGGTTAACAGCATGCCCCCCACTACGAATACTGTAATTTTGTCCTTAAGCGAAAGTTCATAAAGAAGCCGCGCAGAGTTGGTAAGCACAGTCAGCGGCATATTAGGGAGTTCCCGCGCCAGGTAGATACAGGTGGAACTGGAATCCAGTATTATCTGATCATCTTTTGCGATATAGGAACAGGCAAGCTTTGCAATCTGCTTTTTGCTTTCGATGTTCTGGGATTCGCGCTCATAATATGGGATTTCAACATGGGGGCTGTCATCTAGTGAAAAGCGTACTGCGCCGCCATGGGAACGCTTGAGCAGCTTTTTAGATTCCAGATATCTCAGATCAGAACGTATTGTTTCAGGACTAACTCGTAACAATGATGCCAATTCCGCTACATTGACGCTTTGGTTTCTGAATAGACGCTCTACTATAAAATTATGGCGTTCCTGCTGCAGCATAGAATTCCTCTTGTCTTTTTTCTACATTGTACCATATGACTCAGTTCGTATGCAATTATGGTTCTTTCCTAAAACGGAAATAAAACAAAATAAATAAAAGAAAATAAAAACATATCATTGACATATATCTTTGTTTTTTATAATATATCTGTGAAAACAGGATATCTATACGGCACATCGACAGAAGTAGGGGGTGAACCCTGATGAGCTCAGCATCCATACTCGCAATTGATATTGGTACTACGAATGTAAAATGTGTGGTCTTCTCAAGGGAGCTGCAATCCCTTGGGGAATGTGCTTGTGAATATGAGACCAATATCCAAGGCGGCAACCAAGTAGAACAGAACCCTGACGACTGGTGGCGCTGTGGCATTGTAGCTATTCGAGGAGCGCTTGCTGTTTCAAATGCATCAGCGCAGGAAGTAGACATCGTGCTGGTCAGTTCTCAAGCACCGACCATGCTGCCGGTTGATAAGAGTGGGGTGCCGCTGCATCCGGCGTTGATCTGGATGGATACGCGCTCTGTCAGCCAGTGTGAGGAGATTGCCAATAAGGTTGGTGCAGATAACGTTGAGCAGTTGACCGGGAACCGGGTGGATCCCTTCTATGTAGCCGGTGAGTTGCTCTGGTTCCGGCAAACACACCCGGCGCTGTTTGAGAAGACGCATAAGGTACTTCAGGCGAATGGATACTTCAATTACCTTTTAACGGGCGAATTTTCATTGGATGAGGTCCATGCGAGCATCACACAGTGTTACAACATACACACCGATACGTGGAACGAGGAAATCCTTGACGCGTGCGGCGTATCATCGGAGTTATTTCCGCAGGTGAGTCAGTGCCATCAGGTCATTGGCCGGGTAACACAGTGGGCGGCGCAGCAGACTGGGTTGCGCATTGGCACTGCGGTGGCGGCAGGTACGGTCGATGGCGCCGCAGCAGGGTTGGAAGGTGGCGTTTCCCGTGGCGGAATGGCGGCGGAAATGTCCGGAACATCATCGGTTCTCATCATAGGCTCGGATCAAATCCGCACCAATCCAAATCTAACGTATATGAAGAGCGCAATACACGGCCAGCACCTGCTCCTAGGATGCATGAGCACAACAGGGGGCGCGCTGAAATGGTTCCGCAACCAACTGTACACTACTACATCCGCACAAGCATACAGCAGTATGAACGCCGAAGTAGAAGAACACGCGCCAGATCCTTCCCGGGTGATTTTCCTGCCCTATATGGCGGGTGAACGCGCACCTATCTGGAATCCGCAGGCCAAGGGCGCGTTTTTGAACCTGACATTGGATGTAAAACGCGCAGATATGATCCGCGCCATTATGGAGGGCGCAGCGTTTGCGCTTAAGGATAACATTCTGGAAGCGGCGCGTTCGGGGGCGCAGATCCGACAATTGCGTGTGGTGGGCGGGCATACCAACAGTGACATCTGGCTACGCATCAAAGCCTCGGTACTCAATTTACCTTTGGAGGTGCCTGCCTGCAACTTGGGCGCGCCGGGTGGACTTGCCTGTATGGGCGGATATGCTCTTGGTGAATATGCATCGGTAAATGAGGCGGTATCACGTTTTGTACGGATAGAGCGTATCTGTGAGCCGGTACCTGCCTGGCATAACGCCTATGAAGAGAAGTTCCTGTGCTTTAAAGAGTCGTATGACCGTCTGCACAGACGGATGGGAAATTTAAATGTGGAAATGGACGAATTAAAATGAGGCTAAACGAGAAAAAGGCATTGATATTGGGCGGTTCGAAGGGAATAGGCAAGGCAACTTGCCTGAACTTCGCATTAGAAGGCGCTGACGTGGCGTTTACATATTGCTCCAGCCGCGCAAAGGCGGAAGAAATTCAAGAACACATCTTGCGTACCGGCAGGCGCTCGTTCGTGATGCAAGCAGACATCTCTAAGCGTGAGGCGGTATGGGATGCAGTCCGCGCCTCCGTCGTGGCGCTGGGCGGGCTTGATATCTTGGTGGTGTGCGGCGGTATCATGCCGGAAGACGCTCTGGTGGATATATCGGAGCAACAGCTCCGCCTTGTATTGGATACCAATCTGAGCAGCGCCTTTTATGCGTTACAGGCGGCGCACGACGCGCTGCAGCAGAGTGCCGCGGGCCGTATTATCTTTATCTCGTCGCAGGCAGCGTTTACAGGGTCCATACTGCACGCCCACTATGCCGCCGCAAAGGCGGGGTTGCTGGGGTTGTTATTTACCGCCGCAAAGGAGTTTGGACCTTCCGGCATCACTGTAAACGCCGTATCCCCCGGCAGAATTGAAACGGATATGCTGCAGTACGCAGATCAGGAAAAACGTGAGAAGTGGCTTGCGGAAACTCCGCTCAAGCGCTTTGGAAGACCGGAAGAGGTCGCCAAGGCCGTCGCCTTCCTGGCCTCCGACGAGGGCAGTTATATTACAGGTGCCAACCTCAACGTCAACGGCGGCATGTTGATGGGCTGACGCGCAAATGTATAGGAGACAGATATGAAAGCACTTGCAATCGGGGATTACCTTCTGCCCGCAAAGGCATTTGATGACGCACTTTCCTGTTGTGAACTGTTTGAGGAATACACCTCCGTGGAATGGAGACCGGTAGAGCAGCGTTCTGCCATGCGGGAAGTTGTGCGCCGCATTGAAACGATGGGTAGCAAATCGTACCAGCCTTCGGAAGAGATACTTGCTCTTTCGGAAGATGTGGACATCCTTTTTATCCATCTATACCCGGTATCCGCAGATTTTATTGCGCGTGCAACGCACTTAAAGTGCATTGTCACCGCGAGGGGCGGTGTAGAGAACATAGATGTAGCTGCGGCCAAAGCGCACGGTGTCGCAATCATTCATTGTCCCGCCCATAACGCCACAGCCGTAGCCGAATACACTGTTGGGCTTATCATTGCGGAAATCCGCAACATTGCGCGCAGCCATATGGGACTCAGATCCGGAACATGGAGAGAGCAGTTTCCAAACTCCACCGCGATACCGGAACTTGTTGACGCGTCCGTAGGGATCATCGGGTTCGGTACCATAGGCCGTATGGTGGCACAGCGCCTCAAGGGCTTTGAATGTCGGATTTTCATACACGATCCATATGTTGCGGCAGAGGAAATAAAAAATCTGGGATACCTCTCTGCCGGAATGAAGGAGCTGTTGGAAAACAGCGATATCATCACCCTTCACGGAAGGCTTGCCGCGGGCGATCCGCCCATTATCGGCAGGGCGGAGCTTTACAGGATGAAGCCCAACGCATACCTCATCAATACTGCGCGCGCTTCCCTTGTCGATATGGACGCCCTTTATACAGCGCTTCGGGAAGGCCGCATTATGGGCGCGGCGTTGGATGTGTATCAAAGCGAGCCGCTTCCGGATGACTTTCCGTTTTTGAAGCTAGACAATGTTACGCTTACGAATCACCGGGGCGGAGATACGCTCAACTCCTATCACAAGGCGCCCGTCTTGCTCAGGCAACAGCTCTCCGAATATCTTAAAACGGGGAAAACCAGGTTCCTTATCTGCTAATCGCTGCCGATGTGCAGAACGGGTACTCTCAAAAAACATATCCGACCCTTTCATACGCTTTTGCCACCGCATCCTTTGGGCATTGAACACCAAATTTTTGCACACATTCCTCCGATACTTCAGACCACAAAATGTAACAGCGCGGATAGTCAATATAAGACTCAATACATCACATATATCGAACAGAAATTCCTTGCACAAGGAATAAGAATAATCAGGAGGTTATGAAGAAATGAAGAAAATGTTATCTCTGGTGCTGGTTGCCTTGCTCGCGCTGTCCTTGGTCGCGTGCGCAGCCCCTGCAGCGCCCACGGGCGAAAACACACAGCCATCAGGCGAAAAAAAGACCCTCGCATTTCTTCCTCCGGCCATGATCAGCCCCTACTACGCATCTTGTATCGCTGGCGCAAAGCCCGCTGCGGAAGCGCTTGGATATGAGCTTGTGACTGTCGCGCCCGAAAAGGAAAGCGACTATGCTTCGCAGGTTCAGTTGGTAGAGGATATGATCACCCGGGGTGTGGACGGCATTATCCTATGCGCCATTAATACAGACGCCATTACCACCGCTGTGAAAAAGGCCAACGAAGCAAAGATCCCCGTTGTCATGTTCAATACGCAGAATGAACTCGCAAGCGGCGAGGTATCGGCATATGTACGCTATGACCAGCGCGAAGGCGGCGCGAAGGTCGCCGATTACGTTGCGGAAGCTATGGGCGGTAAGGCAAACGTGGCTATCATTGAAGGGCTCCCCTCCGAGCATACCACCGAGCGTATGGGTGGGTTTGTGGACCGCTGCAAGGAAAAATACCCTGAAATAAACGTCATCATCTCCCAATCGGGCGACTGGGAGCGTGAAAAGGGCATGAATGCCGCCGCAAACATGCTGCAGGCCAAGCCTGAGATTGATGCATTCTTTGCGCTTTGCGATGAAATGGCCTTGGGTGCCGTGCAAGCGGTCAAGCAGGCCAACGGAAAGCAGAAGGTATTCGGTTTTGACGGCAATCCTAACGCGGCGGAAGCCGTACTGGCGGGAGACCTGATGAGTACCCTCTCCATAGGCGGTGTCAATACCGGGAAGCTTTGTGTTGAAACGCTGAATAAGATTATCAAGGGCGAGCAGGTCGAAAAGATTATCAACGTCGATACCTTCATCGTAAACAAGGACAACGCGCAGGAGTACCTGGACCAAATGAAATAAACCCGTGCGGCTGTATTCGAGACAGTTTGGCGGGTTTGGGACACCCCGGCGCTTCGCAGGCCTCTTAAGGGGGGCCTGCGGAGCGGCGGTTATTTGGTCGGAAGAATCATCACGGATAGGAGGAGGAACCGGAATTGAAACAGCTGCTCTGTATGGAGGGCATCACCAAACGATTTCCGGGCGTGGTTGCACTCAACGAGGCTTCCCTTTACGTTGGCGAGGGTGAAATTCATGCGCTGCTGGGTGAAAACGGCGCTGGAAAATCCACGCTAATGAAAATACTTTCCGGCGCATATACGAGGGACGCCGGAACCATTACGTTTGACGGAACTCCCATATCGGGATATTCCCCTCGAAAGGCACAGGAGATGGGCATCAGCACCATTTATCAGGAGCTGAACTTGGTCCCGCACCTTACGGTAGCCGAGAATATTTTCATTTCAGACTTGCCGGTCAATAAGTTTGGACGGGTCAACTGGAAGGCCATGCACAAAAACGCGCAGGAACTTTTAGACTCATTTGGGGCCGGCATTAGTTCCTTTTCAATCATTCGGGACTTAGGTGTTGCACAGCAGCAAATGGTTGAAGTGGCCAAGGCGATTTCACAAAAAGCAAAGATCATTATTATGGACGAACCTACGGCACCATTGACCAAGCACGAGACGGGTATTCTGTTCGAGATCATTCGCAAATTGAAGGCGGAAAACGTCTCGATCATATACATTTCCCACAGGTTGGAAGAAATTAAGGAAATTTGTGAGCGCGCTACCATTATGCGAGACGGCTGCACAGTATTTGCCGGAGATGTGGCCGATATGTCGTTGGATTTTATCATCCGTCAGATGGTCGGCCGTGAGATGAAGGAGCAGTTTCCCAAGGAGACAATTGCAATAGGCGAACCCATCTTCCGTGTGGAGAACCTAAACTGCGGAAATGTACTACATAACATCTCTTTTTCGCTCAACGCGGGCGAGGTACTGGGGATAGGCGGTCTTGTCGGCGCGGGACGTACGGAGACCGCACGCGCGATATTCGGGATAGATAAACCGGATTCGGGTGAATTGTTCGTAAAAGGCAGGCGCGTACAAATCAAAAGCCCTAAGGATGCAATTGCCAATGGGATTGGATTTGTAACAGAGGACCGGAAAGGTCAGGGGTTAATCCCCATGCGCAGCTGCACGGAAAACATTGCACTTCCGGCACTGAGCCAATTTATGCGAACGACGGGGTTGGATCTACGCAGGGAGAAACAGGAATGCGCACAGTATGTCCGCCAACTCAACATCAAGACACCATCGCTTGAGCAAAAGGTGCGGAACCTGTCAGGCGGCAACCAGCAAAAGGTGGTGCTGGCCAAGTGGTTAATCAGCAACTGCGATATCCTGATTTTGGACGAACCAACCCGTGGCATCGATGTCGGGGCCAAGTACGAGGTATACAACATCATCAACGCAATGGCGCGCCAGGGAAAAGCCATCATCATGATTTCTTCCGAAATGCCGGAGCTTCTGGGCATGTGCGACCGTATCCTCATCATGCACGGCGGCAGCATTACGGGTGAAATGGATCGCAGCGAAGCAACACAATCCCGCCTGATGTATTACGCGGCGGGTGGCGATAAGCTCAAGGGTGCATCTGACTTTCATGAGTTGATATAATCCGGTAATAAGGGAGTAATCGATATGAGCCTGTTTAAGAAATTGCGTAGTATGAATACGTTCGGCATTCTGATGGCGTTTTTGGTGCTATGCATATTGATGTCCATCTTGTCACCTTCGTTTTTGAACTCCACCAATCTGCTCAACATCCTGCAGCAGATTTCCATCAACTTTACCATCGCCATCGGCATGACGTTCGTGATCCTCATCGGCGGCATTGATCTGTCCGTAGGTTCTATCACGGCGCTATCGGGCATGCTGGTAGCGATTTTGATGAAAAATGTGGGGCTTTCGGTGGGCGTTTCTATTCTGCTGACGATGATTGCCGCAAGCCTGATGGGCCTTATTAACGGCGTTTTCATTACGGTTTTTGAATTACCTCCGTTTATTGCCACGCTGGGTATGATGAGTATTGCACGCGGCGCCTCCTATTCCATTACGGCAGGCCAGCCTATTTATACGTTGCCGGACGGCTTTCTTGCCATCTCCAGCCGTACCGCCAATATACCCCTGATCGCAATCCTCATCATGCTGTGCGTCTTCCTGGTGGCGTGGTATGTGCTCAAATATACCCGATTTGGCCGCCATGTGTTTGCCGTAGGAGGCAATGAAACATGTGCGCAGCTTTCGGGCATCGACGTGAAAAAAGTAAAAGCGCTGGTGTATACGATCTCGGGCTTCTGCTGCGGCATAGGCGCAATGCTTTTGACCTCCCGGCTGGATTCGGCAGTGCCTACCAATGCGGAAGGGTATGAACTTAATGCGATTGCGGCCGTGGTCATCGGCGGGACTAGCATGAACGGGGGCGAGGGCAGTCTGATCGGTACGCTGATCGGTTC
>JAEXTB010000009.1 GCA_023453725.1 Bacillota bacterium
ATGAAGGGGGCGCTGTGCTCGATACCCCCGGCTTTTCGCTTCTGGAGCTTTCCGCACTCGATCAGCAGACGCTTGACCGCGCGTATCCGGAGTTTGGCGACGCGCCGTCAAGGTGCCGGTTTGCCGCGTGTTCCCACCGGACGGAGCCGGGCTGCGCCGTAAAAGAGCTGTTGGAGGCGGGAACGCTTTCTCCCGCACGGTATACCCGCTATGTGGAGCTTTGTACGCAGTTTGAAGAATTGCGCAAAAACAGATATAATTAACAGGATATATACTTTGGATGTTGAAAGGAAACATGCGCTATGGCAATCAAGATAGCTCCTTCCATACTCTCCGCGGATTTCTCGGATATGGGAGCCGCTGTACGGAACCTGACCGCGCAGGGTGCGGACTGGATCCATTTTGATGTGATGGATGGGCATTTTGTACCCAACCTGACGTTCGGGCCTATGATGTGCGCCGCGCTCAGGAAGCATACAACGCTTCCTTTGGACGTACACCTTATGGTAGAGCGCCCCGGGGACTGGATTGACGGGTTTGTGGAAGCGGGCGCTGACTGCATTACATTCCATGTGGAAGCGGAAGCGCACATCCACCGCCAGTTGCAGCGCATTAAAAACGCGAAAAAGATGGCGGGGCTTGTGTTGAACCCGGCGACGCCTGTGTCTGCGCTCGAGTGTGTGCTTGATGCGTGCGACATGGTGCTGCTGATGAGCGTAAACCCCGGCTACGGCGGGCAGAAGTTCCTGCCGATGGTATTGAATAAAATCAGCGAACTTCGGAAGATGGCCGACGCACGCGGGCTGAAGCTTGATATTGAAGTAGACGGCGGAATTAACCCAGAAACTGCCCGGCGGTGCATCGAAGCGGGCGCAACGGTGCTGGTGGCGGGCAATACGGTATTTACGGCAAACGATCCTGCGCACATGATGAAGGTCTTGCGCGGGGACGCATAAGGAGACAAGAAGACTATGATCGATATCGCCATCATCGGCGCGGGGCCTGCGGGGCTGACGGCGGGGCTGTATGCCGCGCGCGGCGGCGCCAATGCCGTGCTGTTTGAAGAGGTGTTTGCGGGCGGGCAGGCCGCAAAAACCTGCCAGATTGACAATTACCCGGGTTTTGAGGAAGGCATAGAAGGAAGCGAACTGGGCATCCGCATGGAACGCCAGGCGCTTCGGTTCGGGCTTTCCATCAAATATGATCCCGTACTGAAACTGGATTTGTTGTATCCCGTCAAGCGTGTGGAAACCGCGGGAGGTACTGTAGAGGCAAAGACAGTCATACTTTGTACGGGAGCAAACCCCAGAAAGCTGGGGCTTCCCAATGAAGAGCAGCTGACCGGGGCTGGCGTATCCTACTGCGCCACGTGCGACGGCGCGTTTTTCCGCGGCAAGGATGTTGCTGTCGTGGGCGGCGGGGATACCGCGCTTGCCGATGCGCTCTACCTTGCACGCTTTGCAAACAAGGTAACGCTCATCCACCGCAGGAACGAGCTGCGCGGCTGCCATATGCTCCAAAAAGCGGTGGAAGAAGAGCCTAAAATTGAAATGGCGCTGGAGCATACCGTCTCAGAACTCAAGGGTGCAACGCTGCTTGAGGGGCTCCGGTTAAAGCATGTGAAAACGCAGGAAGAACGCGAGCTTGCTGTTTCCGGCGTGTTCGTGGCGGTGGGCATTGAGCCCCGCACGGACATCGTGCGCGGCATGCTGCCGCTGACAGCGGGCGGCTATATCCAGACGGATGCATTTATGCGCACGGCTGTGGACGGCGTGTATGCCGCGGGCGACGTACGTGAGACACCGCTCAGGCAGGTGGTAACCGCCGTTGCGGATGGCGCAATTGCTGCGACGACGGCGTTAGAGTATCTCGCCGCCCCGCATCCTGTAAAATCAGAAAAACCGCATTAAGGAGACCGGCATGGGAAAATTATTTGGAACTGACGGCATACGCGGCATTGCAAACGGAAGCTTGAGCTGTGACCTAGCCATGCGCATCGGCGCGGCGGGTGCTTACGTATTGACAAGCGAGGTCCACTCCCCCCGCATCCTCATCGGCATGGATACAAGAAAATCCGGCGATATGCTATCAAGCGCGCTCACCGCGGGCATTTGTTCCGTCGGCGGGGATGTGGTGCATGTTGGGGTTATCCCGACGCCGGGTTTGGCATACCTTGTGCGTTTGTATGATGCTGACGCCGCCGTTGTGATTTCTGCTTCCCACAACTCCATGGAATATAACGGCATCAAATGGTTCGACGGGCGCGGGTTTAAGCTTTCCGATACGCTCGAGGATGAGATTGAGGCCATTATCAAAGAGAACCGCCCCCTCCCCGGCCCTACCGGCGCTGCTGTCGGCAGGGTGACGCGCGTGCGTCGCGCGATTGACGAATACCGCGAGTTTTTGGTCAGCACCGCCGATATGCGGCTCGACGGCATGCGCATTGTGCTTGATTGCGCAAACGGCGCTGCTTCTGAGATTGCCCGGCAGGTGTTCTGCGATTTGGGCGCGGAGGTCATGAGCTTTTCCGACGAGCCGGACGGCTACAACATCAACGACCTGTGCGGTTCCACCCACCCCGAGCGCATGCAGCAGCTGGTGTATGAGCTTGGCGCGGACGTTGGCCTTGCGTTTGACGGCGACGCGGATCGCTTAATCGCTACCGACGAGCGCGGCCGCATTGTAGACGGCGACCGTATCTTAGGCATCTGTGCCCTCGATATGCATGCGCGCGGCGTATTGAAAGGCGATACCCTTGTTATCACCGTCATGAGCAACCTTGGGCTCAAACACCGTATGAAGCAGGCAGGCATCCGCGTTGAGGAAACCGCTGTCGGCGACAGGTACGTGCTTGAACGCATGCTTGAAAAGGGCTATAACCTCGGCGGCGAACAGTCCGGCCATATCATATACACCGACCACCACACGACGGGCGATGGCATGCTTTCTGCCATACAGCTGATGAACGTATTAAAGCGCAGCGGCAAACGCATGAGCGCCCTCGCGGCGGACATTCCCATCTATCCGCAGGTGCTTGTGAACGTGCGCGTGACGGAGGAGAAAAAATCCGCCGCCATGAACGATGCGGAATTAAAGGCCGCTATAGTGAAGCTTGAGCAACAGCTTGGGGAAAATGGACGCGTCTTGGTGCGTGCTTCCGGCACGGAGCCGCTCATCCGCATTATGATAGAAGGCAAGGATGAGGAAGAAATCCGGGATTACGCCGTATCGTTGGCGCACATACTGGAAAAGAATCATGAAGGGAAGCTCAAAGCGTAATGCTCGATCAAGACCGTACGCGGATTGCGCTAAAAGCACTTGCCGCCGCCTACCCCAACCCCAGGCCGGAGCTAAAGTTCACCACGCCCTATGAGCTGCTGGTGGCGACTATGCTCAGCGCCCAGTGTACGGACAAGCAGGTCAACAAATGTACGGAAAAGCTCTTTGCTGTGTACAACACGGCAGAAGAGATGGCCAAGCTAAATGAGGACGAGCTGTTCCCCTATATCAAAAGCTGCGGGCTGTACCTGACCAAGGGCAGGAATATCATCGCCACGAGTAAAATTCTCGTGGAGCAGCACGGCGGTGAGGTGCCGCGCGACCGGGATACGCTCACCACGCTTCCCGGCGTGGGCAGGAAGACGGCGAATGTGGTGGTATCAAACGCGTTCCACATCCCCGCCATTGCGGTGGATACGCATGTGTTCCGGGTGGCGAACCGCATCGGCATTACCGAGGCGAAGGATGTACTCAACACCGAAAAACAGCTGATGGCCGCCATCCCCGAACAGGATTGGGGCGACGCGCACCACTGGCTGATCTTCCACGGCAGGCGTGTCTGCGATGCGCGCAGGCCCGATTGTGAACACTGCTGCGTGAACATGGTGTGCGAATACTACCATAAGGCGAAGGAATAAGGGAGACGTTTCTTTTCTTTCCACGAAAGAAAAGAAACAAAAGAAAGCGGATACAAAGTATTCCAATAAAACTAAGCTAAAGAGGGTTTCTTAAGGGACGTTACGTCCCTTAAGTGGGGTATAGGGGCAAAGCCCCTATGCTAATCAAGAAAAGAGGTTTTCCATGCAATTCATAGACCGCGCAAAGATCGTTATCAAATCCGGCGACGGCGGCGACGGCTGCGCCGCGTTCCACCGTGAAAAATACGTGGCCCAGGGCGGGCCTTCCGGCGGCGACGGCGGGCGCGGCGGGGACGTCGTGTTTGTGGCGGACGCAGGGCTCACGACGCTGATCGATTTCAAATTTAAGCGCCATTTCCGCGCGGAGCGCGGGGAGAACGGCAAGGCGGAGCTTTCGCGCGGGAAAGACGGCGAGCATCTCATCATCAAGGTGCCGGTGGGCACGGTGATACGGGATGTGGA
>JAEXTB010000032.1 GCA_023453725.1 Bacillota bacterium
AAGATATGGAAAACGGCAGCCTGACGGTAGAGGAAGCGCTTGCGCTGACGCAGGCCATGTTCATCAAATTCAACCAGATTGTCTATCTGCGAAACGCCAAGGGCGCGGAATTCTTTGCGGGCTTCCCCATCGGCTTCAATATCGCCATCGGCGGGCAGAACGCGGATGGGACGGAAGCCGTCAATGAACTCAGCTACATCTTCCTGCGTGCGCAGGAGACGGTGAAATTAAGGCAGCCCAACCTTTCTGCCCGCGTGTTCAAAGACTCTTCGGATTGTTATCTGCGCCGGGTAGCGGAAGTCATTGGCGTGGGAACGGGCATGCCGCAGCTCTTTAACGATGAGGGCATTGTCCCGGCAATGCGGGCTGCGGGCTATGAAGAAGCGGATGCCGTCAATTACGCGGTGGTGGGCTGTGTGGAAATCAGCACACACGGCAATGCGCTTGGCTTTAGCGACGCCGCCATGTTCAACATGGTGAAAGCGCTGGAGCTGACGATCAACAACGGCGTTTGCATGCAGACCGGCAAGCAGCTTGGCCTAAAGCTTGGGACACTAGAAGAATTCAAAACGTTTGAGGCGCTGGAGCAGGCGTATGCCACGCAGCTGAAATACTTCATTGAAAAAATGGTCGTGGGCCTTGAGATCGTAGAGCGTTTCCACAAGGAATGCATGCCGACGGCACTATTATCCAGCGTTGTCGACGATTGCCTGAAAAACGGGCTTGATGTCACGGCGGGCGGTGCGCGCTATAATCTTTCCGGTATCCAGGTCATACAGATTGCGAACCTTGCGGACAGCATGGCGGCCATCAAAGAACTGGTGTATGACAAAAAAGAAGTCTCCGCAACCGAGCTGATGGCGGCGCTGCGGGAAAACTACCCGGATGAGGCGCTCAGACAAAAAATGCTCACCCATGCGCCCAAGTACGGCAATGACGTGGAGTGGGTAGATAACATCGGCAACCAGTGGGTGGAATTTTTCCTAGATGAAATTCACCGCTATAAAAACTATCGCGGCGGGGACTATACGCTGGGACTCTATACGGTTTCCGCGCATGTACCCATGGGTGCAAACGTTGCCGCCACGCCGGACGGAAGGCGTAGCGGCGAGCCACTGGCGGACGGCGGGCTTTCCGCCGTATACGGCAGAGATCAGAACGGACCTACGGCGCTGTTAAACTCCGTTGCGCGCATCCGTTCCGAGAACGCAAGCAACGGTTCGCTATTGAACGCCAAGTTTGCGCCGGAGCTTTTCCGGACGGAGGAAGGCGTCATGAAATTTGTGGCGCTCATCCGCGGGTTCATTGCGCTCAAAATCAACCACATCCAGTTTAACGTAGTCAACAAGGCGGATTTGCTTGCAGCAAAGAAGGACCCCGAAAAGTACCGGCATCTGCTGGTACGCGTTGCGGGGTACACCGCAAATTACGTTGACCTTGCGGAGAAGCTGCAGGACGAAATCATAGCTAGAACGGAATATGGACTATAGATGGTTGGGGAACTTTACGATATCAAACGGTTTGCCCTGCACGACGGGCCGGGCATCCGCACAACGGTTTTCTTAAAAGGCTGCCCGCTCAGCTGCGTCTGGTGCCATAACCCGGAGGGCATGAAGCCCGGACGAGATATCTGGGTAAAGCGGGAGCGGTGCATCCATTGTGATACCTGCATCAATACTTGCCGCTATGGGGCGATCTCGAAAAACGCGGACGGCGACATCGTCATTGACAAAGAGAAGTGTACGTTCTGCGACGAATGCGTGCACGTGTGCCCATCCAAGGCGATTGTGCGCATCGATCAAACGATGGAGGATACCGCGCTTGTAGAACTGCTGCTGCGGGACAAGTTGTTTTTTGAGGTTTCCGGCGGCGGCGTGACATTTTCCGGCGGGGAACCGCTGCGGCAGCCTGCGTTTGTAAAAAGCGTGCTCGGGCAGCTCAAGGCCCATGGTATTGATACCTGCATTGAAACTTGCATGTATACCGGGCAGGATGTACTGCGGGAGATTATCCCGTATGTCGATCATTTCCTGGTGGACATCAAGCTGATGGACGATGCGAAGCACAGGCAGTACACAGGCGTTTCCAACGTACTCATCTTAGAGAACTTTCGGCTGATTGCGTCGGCGGGGAAGGACGTGCTGGTACGGATACCGCTCATCCCCGAGATCACCGCGACGGAAGAAAACCTGACGGCGATTGCCGCCTTTGTGCGGAGCGTGAACCCGGAACTTCCGATTGAGCTGATCAACTACAACTCCCTCGCGGGCTCTAAATACAAGCTGATGAACATGCCGTTTTTCAATGACGATGCGCGTGAGTTTTCCAAAGAACAGATGCAGCGGTTTGAAGAGGTTGTAAACCGTATGAAAAGGGGAGGAAGAGCATGAATGACCGGCAGGCATATCTCCATGCGCCGCTCTATATTTCAAAGCTGCAGCAAACGCTCAACCAGCTGCCTGAAAATAAGCGCCAGACGGTGCTCTTATACCTGACAATCACGGATGCGGGGGAGTACCGGGAGCTTTCGCTGCCGTTTCCGTTATCTAATGCGCTTTCAGATGACATTGCGCTGTATGAAACGTACCTCTTGGCGATGATGGACAACATGCTCGTCACGTTCGGCGGCGTGGGCCTCGACATCTGTTTTGACACAACCGATGCCGTGCTTTACGGGATTGCGGAGCGCGCCATTGCCCGCTTTGATTTACATGCACCCAACAACTACCGCAAGGGGTACGGCGTATACATCAACTACATCAACCGTATGAACCGGTTTTTAGGCTTTTCCAACTTTTCCATGCACATTCAGGATATTAGCACGTTTACGCGGCCCGAGGATGGAAAGCTGTATAAGATTTTTTGCCCGGAAAACATGGAGGAGCAGCTTTTGT
>JAEXTB010000035.1 GCA_023453725.1 Bacillota bacterium
GGCCGGTACCGCCCGTATCGCGGCTGCGTGCCTTGTCCACCCGGTAGAAGCGTTCAAACAGCCTTGGAATGGAGTCTTTCGGTATGCCGATGCCGGTATCGTGTACAATGAGGACGGCATATGCGCCATCCGGCTTGAGTGTGACAGAAACGCTGCCTTTGTCCGTATATTTGAGGGCGTTATCTACAAGGTTTGTGACAACTTGTTCAATTCGGGTTTCATCGCACTCTATCTTGACCGGCACCAGTTTGCGTTCCAGCCGGATGCCCTTGTCTTTTGCAAGCGGCATCAGGCGGTGCAGCACACGGGAAATCAGTTCCTCGAACTCCACCGTAGAGAGGTTAAGCGCGCGGCCCGCGTTTTCCTCATTGACCAAGCGCAGCAGGTCGTTGACGATATGCGTCAAACGGTCCACTTCATGATTGATGTCCGCAAAGAATTCGTGGGATACCCTGGGATCCGGGTTTTCCTCGTAGAGCATGGACTCGGCGAGAAGCTTCATTGTGGAAAGCGGGGTTTTCAGTTCATGCGATGCGTTGGAAACAAACTCGTTTCTTAATCTGTCATGGTTTTCCAGCTTTTCGCTCATGATGTTAAACGCATCGGAAAGCTCGGAGAGCTCATCTTTCCCGCGTACGGGCACGCGATCCCCATACCCTTGCGCGCCCACGCGGCGGATCGCGTTTGTCAGGGTTACAATGGGCTTTGTGAGCCAGCCCGAAACCATAAGGCTTACAATCCCTACCGCCACGGCAAACGCGACAAACACCAGCCCGATTTGTTTGGTGATGTCGTTGACATGGGTCACAGCATCCTGTATGGAAACGGAATAGAGAAGGACGCCTTTGATGGCGCCGTCAGCCGTAACGGCTGCGGTATAATAGACCACCCAATCGGTGGAGGATATAAACGTAAAGGTATCAAGGTTAGCATACTTGTTGAGCTTATGAAACCCGTAGGAAGATTCTGCGTCCGTCATCAGTACATCGCGCACTTCGCGGTAGGGCAATTGAAAGCCGTTGTATTGGGAGGCGGTGTCCATCTGCACCACTGCATCCGTATCCATAAGCAGGACCCGTCCCCCGGTTTCCTGCGCCCAGTTCGAGGTCAGCTCATAGACTTTGCGGATGTCCTCCGTCGCGACAAGCGGCGCCAGTTCAAGCGCCAGACGCTCGGTCTGCCGCTGCTGCTCCTGTGTCCGCTGGGAAACAAGGAAATTTTCGATCAATACAGAAACGATGCTGCTTACCGCAATAAATGCGAATATCATCAGCATCAGATAGATAGCGAGTATACGAAACCGTATGGAGCCAAAGAACCTACGCATGGCCAAAGTAATAGCCAATGCCCCACTTGGTGAGAATATGCAGAGGCTTGGCGGGGTCCGCTTCTATCTTTTCGCGCAGACGGCGGATATGCACGTCCACCGTACGGAAATCACCGAAATAATCGCTGCCCCAGATGGTTTCCAACAGCTCTTCGCGGCTGTACACGCGCCCGGGGTTGGACATGAACAATTGCAGCAGGTCAAATTCCTTTACCGTCAGGTTGATGGGTTTGCCGTCCGCCTCCACGGAACGGGAGGTAGAATCCAGAAAAAGTCCGCCCCCCGCAAGCTGCGGCTTTTTTTCCTCACGCCGCCCGGAAGCGCGGCGCAGTATGGTCTTGATACGGGCTTTGACTTCCAGGATATTGAAGGGCTTTACCATATAATCGTCTGCGCCATATTCAAGCCCCAGTATCTTATCCATATCTTCGCCTTTGGCGGTGAGCATGATAATGGGTACATCCGAGGTTTCGCGCACGCGCTGGCAAACCTCAATGCCGGAAAGCTTGGGCAGCATCACGTCGAGCAGAATAAGGTCGTACTGGTTGTCCGTTATTTTTTGGAACGCTTCTTCCCCGTCTGCCGCAGAATCAATTTCGTACCCTTCCTGTTGCAGGGAAAAGCGGAGCCCTTTGAGAATCAAAGGCTCATCGTCAACCAATAAAATCCGCACTGCCATACGCTCGCGTGCTCCTTCCTGCTGCAGGAATGTATTTTTTTACGTACCAATTATATAATGAATACTTCCTAAGATATAGTCTAAGTATACCACAATATCTGCATTTTGTGCGGCAAAATCCCGTACAAAATGGAAACGCTTTGTGAATGAAGGAGAATTCACTATACAATACCGATGCAAGTTTGCTATACTTATATGAGATTTTGGGCAGTTTACACGTTCTTCCAATGCCATTTTGGTTGAAAGGGCTTTGTTTTCAGCCTAGAAAGCAAAAAAGGATGAAAGACTTTGAAGAAATTTCTTTGTGTGCTGACGGCGCTCTTACTGCTGCTGGGGGCAACCTCCACATTGGCCTATACCCCCGGGGATAGTCTGAAAACGCAGTATGTTGCTTTTGCTGAGGCGGGCACAGGAACGCTGCTTGTGGAAAAGAACGCGAACGAGCGTGCATTCCCGGCAAGTACCACCAAGATTATGACCTGCATCCTCGCTCTCGAGAACGGTAACCTTGACGATACCGTGACAGTGGGGGATGAGGTGGCTGCTTTTGGTTCGAGAAGCTCACTCATGGGCATTTTGCCCGGCGAGACACTGACACTTCGGGATTTGATTTATGGCATGATGCTCGTATCCGGCAATGACGCTGCGGCGGCGATTGCCGTCCATGTCGGCGGTTCCATTTCCGGCTTTGCGGATATGATGAACCAAAAAGCCGCAGAGCTCAACATGACAAACAGCCATTTTGTCAATCCGCACGGCAGGCATGAGGAAGACCATTATACTACCGCGGCAGATATGGTCAAGCTTGTTTCCTATGCGCTGCAAAATGAAGATTTTCGCGCAATCGCCAAAAAAGAAACCTATGATGTGCCCGCTACCAACAAGGACAGCGACGGGTATCATCTGGAATCCTCCAACCGCCTGATCCATACAAAGGCCGACAGCACCGATGAAAACATGGAATATCCCTATGCCATCGGCGTCAAGACGGGGGAAACCAACCAGGCGGGCTTCTGTCTGGTTTCCGCAGCCGAGAAAGATGGCGTGACATTTGTTCTTGTGCAGTTCAACGCGCCGGATAAGGATTACCGCTTTGCGCTTTCTAAGGAGCTGTTTGACTGGGGGTTTTCCAGTTATCAGACGTTGGACGTTTCTACGATGAGCCTTCCCAGCAATGTGGAAGTCTCTGTAAAAAACTGCAGCTTCGACGATGAAACGGGCGGGCTTTTAAAGCTGAATGTGGATCTAACGGACAAGAAGATATCCTGCCTGGCCGAAGAAATGGACCGCATCAAGAACAACGTCTCCGCCATCACCACCTCTGTGGCAACGGTGGGGGAGATTACAGCTCCCGTTAAACAAGGCGATTTGCTTGCAACCGTTTCCTATAAATTTGAAGGCCGCACGCTGTTTACTGCCGATGCCTACGCCAGCCGGGATGTTGCGGAAATGGGCGGAGGCGTTGTCGAAACGCCGGGCGCTACCAAGCTGATAGACGATCCTGTGTCCGGCAATGGCACCCATGGCCCGTGGCCGTTCATTATTCTGGTGGTTCTGCTGCTGCTTTTTGTAGTGGGTTTGTTCAGCTATCTCAGGAACCGCAGGAATGCGCGGCGCAGGAAAGCCCGCCGTGTCACGTATGCGTACCGCGGCAGGAGATAAGGGATTATTAACCGGGAGGCTCCATGCAAAAGGGCATAAAGGTCATCGCGCAAAACCGCAAGGCGCGGCATGAATATTTTATAGAGGATACCTACGAATGCGGCCTCGTGCTTTTTGGCACCGAGGTCAAGTCCTTACGTGCGGGAAAAGTCAATTTAAAGGACAGCTACTGTATTGTAAGAAGCGGCGAGATATTCGTACATGGCATGCATATCAGCCCCTATGAACAGGGGAATATTTATAATAAGGATCCGTTCCGTGACCGGAAGCTGCTGCTGCACCGGCGCGAGATTGATAAACTCCATGGCCTGCAGCAGGCGCAAGGGATGAGCCTGATCCCCCTGCAGCTTTATTTTAAGGAAGGCAGAGCCAAGCTAGAGCTTGCAGTGGCCAAAGGCAAAAAGCTCTATGATAAGCGCAGCGATATGGCCGACAGGGACAGCAAGCGCGAGATGGAGCGCAGCTTTAAAGAAATGCGCGACCGCGACTAAGCTGCGGTTAGCAGCTGCAAAGTAAACCTATCGCGTTTCAAGCAGCTTTTAGATAGTTATGATAGATATGCCGGTAATTTGACCGGTGAAATCTACTAATTTCGCTTTCATAAGGCGCTATGGTAAAGCGAAGGAGTTTACAGCGGAAAACACAAACCGTGCATTGCCACCGGCTGCGCGGGTTTGCATATTTTGTTACAGGAGGAGTTCCATGAAGACATTGCCCTTTACCAAAGAGCAGCTTGAGGCTATCGTGCAAAAGTACCCCACGCCGTTCCACATTTACGACGAAGCCGCTATGAAGAAAAACCTGAAGCGGCTGCAAGACGCGTTCTCCTGGAACAAAGGCTTTCGGGAATATTACGCCGTAAAGGCGGAACCCAACCCGGTCATATTGAAGCTTTTATATGAAGCGGGAAGCGGCATGGACTGCTCTTCTCTGACCGAGCTTATGCTCTGCGAAGCGCTCGGCATTACCAACGAGGATATTATGTTTTCCTCAAACGATACCCCACCCGAAGATTTTGAGCTTGCAAGGGAACTTGGCGCGATCATCAACCTGGATGATATCACGCATATCGATTTCTTAAATGCGCATGGCGGCATTCCCGAGACCATCTGCTGCCGCTATAACCCCGGCGGGGAGTTCCGTGCCGGCAACACCATTATGGGCAACCCCGGAGACGCAAAGTATGGCTTTACACGGGAACAGCTCACGGAAGGGTTTAAAAAGCTCAAGGCCCTGGGCGCAAAGCGCTTCGGCCTGCACGCATTTTTAGCCAGCAACACCACCGACCCCAATTATTATCCGGCACTTGCCCGCACACTGTTTGAAACGGCGGCGGAACTGCACCATGAAACGGGGGCGGAGATTGCGTTTGTCAACTTATCCGGCGGCATCGGCATTCCGTACTTGCCGGAGGAGGAGGAAGCGGATATCGAATGGATCGGCCGTGAGGTGCAGCGTGCGTATGATGAGGTAGTGACGCCCGCGGGCATGCAGATTGCTATTTTCACAGAGCTTGGCCGGTATATCACAGGACCGTATGGCTACCTTGTAGCGACAGCCATTCATAGGAAAGAGACCCATAAGCAGTACATCGGTCTCGACGCCTGTGCGGCAAATCTGATGCGCCCGGCCATGTATGGAGCGTACCATCACATTACCGTCATGGGCAAGGAAAACGCGCCGCACGACCATGTGTATGACATAACGGGCTCGCTGTGTGAAAACAACGATAAATTTGCAGTGGATAGATTGCTGCCGAAAATTGAAACTGGCGATCTTGTGGTATTGCACGATACCGGCGCACACGGCTTTGCCATGGGCTATAACTACAACGGCAAGCTGCGTTCCGCCGAGGTGCTGCTCAAGGAGGATGGTTCTACACAGTTGATTCGCCGCGCGGAAACCCCCAAGGATTATTTTGCCACGCTTGACATCCTTCATCTATTTGACTGAAAAGCAAAAATGACATATAATATAAGAGGCGGGATTGTACCCGCCTCTTTTTCCCGCATTGCGGGACCCATGGGGGCGAAACTGGTTTCGACGGGGATCGCGGAAATGGGATAAGCGAGCCGCAGGTCCGGGCTGCGTAATAACTGGAATTTAAACAATAACAGAGAACGATAATTACGTTCCCGTCGCTGCTTAAGCAGTGACCGTTCGGCTCCGGAGGCCCACGGCCGGTACCCGGGCGTCATCATCGTGGGGAACCAGCCTGCCTAAGCTTTGCGGCAGGTGGGATTTATGAAGCTACCAATGCGCTGACCCTGTTGGCGGGGGCTGCGTGGAGGAAATTCTAAAACACCAACTACGCTCGTAGAAAGTCCTGTGGACGGGTTTTCGGACGGGAGTTCGACTCTCCCCGCCTCCACCACAAAAGCACTCAAATATTTGAGTGCTTTTTGCTTGCCCGAAAGCCCTTAAATTCAGAGAACGCAATGGTTTTATTTCGTTGCAGCTGCTCTGGGGTGCACCTGCCTATACAACTGCCATCCCATCACCACAACCCATACATAGGCAAGGGTTTTAGGTATCATCAACATGCCGATAAGCGGAACCGCCGAGCCAAGCAGCACCACCGGAATATAGAATCCGAAGGAGAGTATGACCGCGAGAGGCATGAAGTAGAATACCTTGTCATCTGCCTTTTTCGCTTCCTGGGCAAACAGCACGATTATAAGAATACCCATAACGGCGAAAGGGATATTGCGCAGTATACCCCAGAGCAGGGGCTGGTTGTAGTTGAGCCACTCATTTTGCGGGAACAAACTAGTCGCAATACGAGCGGCGGTCAATACCCACATGGTTATGGTCAGTTCCTTGCGCCCTTGTATGTTGTAACGCTCGCGCCAGATATAGTACAAAATCAAATAGAACACGGTCATGGTAATGGAAGTTATGAATTTACCAATGCCAAGCGCAGCAGCATTGGCTTCCAGGCCGGTCGTCCAGAGCGCGTACATACGGGGAACAAGGTGGAATGCGTCACCTGCACCTAATAAAATTGCCATCAGCCCGAATTTTCTCACAAGCTGATTTGTTTTGCCTTTTGTGAACAGTATGGTCCCAGCGGCAACAACGCCGAACAGGTAAAATACGTCAAATATCGTTTCAATGAATGCCTGTGCCACTATAATTCTCCTCTTTTTAAATACAGTGTTCGTTTTACAATTTCGATGAAAGGGTCAATGCTGGGTGCGTTCATGCGAAGCAACATTACTATGTTCGTGAGGACAAAGTCGGAAAATCTCTCCTCGCTCAAGGTTTCATTCCAAACATCCGGCGAGATATTTTTGTCCTGCCGTATCCTGTGAATGATAGTCATACCTAACTCTTTTTGCATGGAAGACATCCTGTCGCGTCCTGCCAGTTGTACGTTGCGCAAGCTATTCATCCACATACCGGCTAAACCAGCAAGCCGATTTCGAAGAAAGACGTAGATTTCACGAAGTTGTTCGGGAAACGTATCGGCCTGTGTTTCATTTTGTAACTCCACAAGCGCCTTGCGCCAGTATTCCTCAGTGATAGCAAGTAAAATATCGTCCTTGTCCTCGAAGTAGTTGTAAACCGTACCGCTCGCCACGCCAGCCCGCTTCGCCAGAGCACGGATATTCAAGGCATCCGGCCCCTGATCGGTTGCGATTTCACGAGCAATTTCCAACAAAGTATCGTGCATGGTTTCGTCCTTTTTCCGCATCGGCGCCTCCCTCAATTTTGATTAACTGAACACGTTCATCTATGTTATACATGAATAATTTATAGATGTCAACACTTATTTGAACGTGTTCATTTATTGCTTCTGTTTTTCACAACAAAAGCCAAGGCATTTGTGCCCTGAACTGCACCTCGCGTGTCAGTGATACAAATCAGCTGATGGGCTGCATCCACTCAGCTGATTTGTATCACTTATCGTAGGCAAGCCAAATGAGCATTATACAGACACCTGTCGCGACGGTTTCGCCCGGAATGGTGCGGATATGGTGCGGATTTTAAAAAAGCAGGCAGCAACCGCTGGCTGCTTTTTTTGCGATTTGTGTACGGAATATGTGCTTTTAAGCAATTCAAATCCGCCCGGTGCGGCTGATGTTCCATCCGGTGTGGTGGCACGGCAAACGTTTCAATTGTTGAAAAAACTCATAAAATAGACATTTGTCATGGCGAATGGAATTCAATTCTACGACTCGAAGGCAAAAATGATGAATTATTTCTGCTAAAAATGCCAGATATATGCACTAATCTGATCTGAAAATTGTTATTGACAAAAGCGTTGCTCGAAACGATAATAAATGCAGATGACAAATATACATCGACGTGACAAATGTCTGATATCACACGCAACACAAATCCAAGAGCTTCAGCCCCGGCGCGGGGGATACTTCAAAAAGAGCGAGGAACACCATGGTAATTGATCAACGTACTCGGGTCCGAATCGCACACTGGTATTATGAAGTAGGCCTCACGCAGGAGGAGAGCGGCAAGCGGCTGCATATACCGCGCCAGCGTGTCAATCAAATCGTAAAAAATCTGATCTCGGACGGAATTGTCACAATACGCATCAACGGGCTGGACAAGGATTTTATCCGGCTTGAAAGCGCCATTGAGGAGCGGTTTGGCATTTATCAGGCGCTTGTTGCGGATTACGACCAAAGCGAAGCCCCGCTCTTACATGTACTGGGAAGCAAGGCTGCAGAGTATTTGGATGATTTTATCAGGGATGGCAACACCATCGGTATTTCCTGGGGCCAGACCATGGGCGGCAC
>JAEXTB010000207.1 GCA_023453725.1 Bacillota bacterium
TGGTGGACGAGTATCAGGATACCAATATGGCACAGTACCGTCTGATCCGTCTGTTGTGCGCGCGGCATAGGAATATCTGCGTGGTAGGCGACGACGACCAGAGCATTTATGGCTGGCGCGGCGCGGATATCCGCAACATTCTGGAGTTTGAAAAGGATTTTCCGGGCGCAAATGTCATACGGCTGGAGCAGAATTACCGTTCCACATCGGTCATACTGAATGCGGCCAACAGCGTCATCAGCAACAACCAGTCTAGAAAGCGGAAAAAGCTTTGGACAGATCGCGCGGGGGGTGCGCAGATTCGCGTCTATCAGGCGCCCGATGAGCGGACCGAAGCGGACTATATCTGCAGCCATATCCTCTCCGGCGTAAAAGGCGGCAGGCGGCACGATGAATTTGCCGTATTGTACCGCACCAACGCGCAAAGCCGTATTATTGAAACAGCCATGGCCAACTACGGCATCCCTTACCGGGTGTACGGTGGCTTGAAGTTCTATGATCGCGCGGAAATCAAAGATTTGCTCTCATACCTCCGGTTATTGTACAACCCGGCGGATGATGTGGCGCTGCTCCGTATTATCAACGTACCGCGAAGGGGAATTGGCGCCGCCGCCGTTGCGGAACTGGAGGCGGCTGCGGCCTCGGCCGAAATTCCGATGTTTCTCGCCGCCATGCAGGGGGATTTGCTTTCCCAGCGCGTGCGCCCCAAGGTGCAGCAGTTTGCTCAGATTATGACGGAGCTTTTAGCGCTTCGGCACACATTACCGCTGTATGAATTTGTACAGGAACTTTTACAAAAAATTGAATATGATGCCTATTTAAGGGAAGACAAAAAAGAGAACTACGAGACCCGTATCGAAAACATCAACGAACTGATGGGTGCGTTGAAGGAATTTGCGCAAGGCATACCGGGCGATAGCGAAACGGACGCTTTGGGCGCGTATTTAGAAAACGTTGCGCTTATCTCCGATATCGACAACATGGAAGAGCAGGATGGCCAGGTGGCCATGATGACCATGCACAGCGCAAAAGGGCTGGAATTTCCGGTGGTGTTCATCCCCGGCATGGAGGAAAACATATTCCCAAGCCGCAGGTCGAGGTTGGAGCCCGCCAAACTGGAGGAAGAGCGGCGGCTCTGTTATGTGGGTATCACCCGTGCGATGGAGGAGCTTCACTTAATCCATGCTTACCAGCGCAACCTGTACGGTGAGCTTTCCACGAACAAACCCTCTCGTTTTCTGGAAGAAATCCCCGAAGAACTCATCGATCAGGAAAACGGCGGCAGACCTACCCCCAAAGCAACGGGTCCCGTCAGGAGGCAGCAGCCCGAGCGCCCCTTTGAAAATACGTATGGCGGCTTTGGCGTAAAAGCCCAGCCCGATATTTCCCATATTGCGAAGCCGCGCAGCGATACGGCTGCAAAGGGCTACGCGCAGTACCAGCATGTGCGTCACGCAAAGTTTGGCGCGGGAACGGTACTCAAAGTAGAAGGCGAGGGCAGCGCGCAGGTTGTCACCATAGACTTTGGCGGGGATATCAAGAAGTTTGCAGCCGCGTTTGCCCCCATCCAGGCTGATGACTAGTACGAGCCCTAAACGGAATTCGTATCGTGAGGATAGCTGCAAGCGCCAGCTTTTTAACTGAAATTGGTTTGTAGAGAGGTAATCTATGCCCGCAAGCGAACGGCAACAAGAATTAACCGCGCAGTTGATCGCCCACGCAAAGGCGTATTATGACGAGGACGCGCCAAAGATCAGCGATGCGGAGTATGACGCGCTCTATGATGAGCTTGTTGTGCTTGAAGCGGACTCGGGCATCACATTGTCGGGCTCGCCGACCCAGCGCGTGGGCGGCACGGTCAGCCGCGGCTTTTTGCCGCACCGGCATATTGCGCGTTTGTGGAGCCTTGATAAAGTACGTACGGAAGCCGAGCTTCTTGAATGGGATGCGCGGATCAGACGCCTGTGCCGGGAGTACTCCGCCCGTACTGGAGAGGCACTGCCGGAAGTCAATTATGCCCTTGAATACAAGTTTGACGGCTTAACCTTAAACCTGACCTATGAAAATGGGAGGTTGACGCAGGCCGCCACCCGCGGCAACGGCGAGGTTGGCGAAGGCATATTGGAGCAGGTGAAGACCATATCGGATGTGCCGCATAGCATCCCCTTTCCCGGGCGCATGGAAGTGCAGGGGGAGGGGTTCATGCGCCTTTCTGTATTGGAGGAACTCAACCGTACGCTTGACGAGCCATTGAAAAACGCGCGAAACGCCGCGGCAGGTGCGCTCCGAAATTTGGACCCGGAAACAACAAGGCAGCGGAAATTGAGCTGCGCGTGCTACAACATCGGCTTTTTAGAAGGTGAGACGCTCTCTAGGCAAGAAGAAATGCGTGTCTTTTTGCAGCGGAATAACCTGCCGGTGGACACGTATTTTATTCAGGCCGATACCGTTGAAGAATTGCTGTCCCATATCCGTGAAGTGGAACAAACGCGAGGAGCTTTAGATTTCCAGATTGACGGTATGGTCATAAAGGTGCGTCCGTTCCGCGTGCGGGAGGCGCTTGGGCATACGGATAAATTCCCGCGCTGGGCAATCGCTTATAAGTTTGCAGCCGAAGAGGTCACCACCACCGTGGAGGATATTACATGGGAAGTCGGGCGCACCGGCAAACTGACGCCGCTTGCCCACCTTACCCCTGTCGATCTTGCGGGCGCTACGATCAAACGCGCCACGCTGAATAACTTTGACGATATCTGCCGCAAGCGGGTAGGACTGGGCTCCACGGTGTTTTTGCGACGCAGCAACGATGTCATACCTGAAATTTTAGGCAGCGTTCCGGATGATGTTCCGCGTGCGGCGGCTGAAAAACCCGTGCGATGTCCCGCCTGCGGCGCGCACGTGGAGCAGCGCGGCGCGCATATCTACTGCACCAATTCGCTCTCCTGCCGTCCGCAAATCGTAGGCAGGCTCAAGCATTACGCGAGCCGGGACGCCATGGATATTGAAACCTTCTCCGGCAAGACTGCGGAGCAGTTTGTCGATGAGTTCGGGTTTTCTGCCATTCCGCAGCTCTATGAGCTGACGCTTGAGCAGCTTTTGCCTTTGGAGCGTTTTGGAGAGAAGAAGGCGCAGAACCTTCTTGACGCCATTGAAAACAGCAAGCATTCTACGCTGGGCGCTTTTCTCTACGCGCTTGGCATCCCCAACGTGGGCAGTAAGACGGCCCGGGAGCTTGCACGGCATTTTGGCACGCTCGAGTGCGTCCGCACCGCAACTGAGGAAGCGCTTTTAAACATTGCGGATATCGGTGAAGTTGTAGCGAAGAGCATTGTGGCCTTCTTCCGGGATTCTTCCATTGCCGCGCAAATTGATGCGCTTCTATTACATGGCGTTTCACCTGCGCCCGAAGAGAAACCGGCACAATCAAGCCCGATTGCCGGGAAAACAATTGTGGTAACCGGCACGCTCCCCACCATGGGGCGGCGGGAAGCCGAGCAGCTCATTGAGCGGCTGGGCGGTAAAGCAGCCGGAAGCGTAAGCAAAAAAACCGATTATGTGCTAGCGGGGGAAAATGCGGGCAGCAAGCTGACAAAAGCTGCGGAGCTGAATATCCCCGTATTGGATGAAGCGGCATTTTTCGAGTTGACCGGTGCAAAGCCAATATAAGGATTGTAAAAAACAGAACAAGGCGGGGGCAAATCCGCATCAAGTTATTTTTCTGTCAAGGGGGAACCCCTTCGACAAAGCTCCATACCCTGTGTTATAATATTTTCAGTATGCAAAAAGGGGGAAGCACGCTTGATCAGCAGCATGACAGGCTACGGGCGTGGCAAAGTCACCCGTGACGGACGGGAAATGACTGTAGAACTGAAATCCGTCAACCACCGGTACTTGGATATCGGTATGCGTCTTCCCCGGCACCTTGGTTTTTTGGAGGATGTATTCCGTACGGAGCTGTCCGCAGTGCTCAGCCGCGGGCATGTAGATGTCTATGTGGGGTATAACAACCAGCGCTCGGACGCCCGCACCGTTGTTGTGGACGAAGCGCTGCTTGGTGTCTACCTGACCGCCTCCAGGCAGGCGGCGGAGCACCTGGGCCTTCCGGACGACCTTACCCTTTCTAACGCCTTGCGTCTGCCGGATGTGACAAACATCATGGAAGCGGAGGAGGACAGGGAAGCGGTTGCAACCCTTGCACGGGAAGCGACAGCGCTTGCCGTACAGGAATTGAAGGCTATGCGCCTGGTGGAAGGGGAACGTCTGCAGAAGGATCTTGCGCAGCGTACAGAAGCCGTGCTGCAGCTTGCAAAGGAAATTGAAGAGCGCGCGCCGCTTGTGGTGCAGGAATACCGCGTAAAGCTTGATGAACGAATTGCGGTGCTCTTAGGCGCGGTTGAAGTAGACCGCACGCGTCTTGCGACGGAAGTCGCCCTCTTTGCGGACCGCGCAAGCATAGAGGAAGAGATTGTAAGGCTTAAAAGCCATGTGTCGCAGATGCTTTCCTCGCTTTCTTCCAATGAGCCTTCCGGGAGAAAGCTGGACTTCATCGTACAGGAAATGAACCGCGAATTCAACACCATCGGCTCCAAGGCAAACGACGCCCAACTAACCAACGCCGTCATCAGCGGCAAGGGTGAAATCGAAAAGATTCGTGAACAAGTACAAAACATTGAATAATCCGCTGGAGGACAGGCATGGCAATCAAGCTGATTAACATAGGCTTTGGCAATATTGTATCCGCCAACCGGCTGCTCGCTATCGTCAGCCCGGATTCGGCGCCCATTAAACGCATTGTGCAGGAAGCGCGTGAGCGCGGCCGTTTGATCGATGCGACATATGGGCGGCGTACCCGCGCCGTCATCATGATGGACAGCGGCCATGTCGTGCTTTCTGCCGTGCAGCCCGAAACCGTGGCGCACAGGCTCGATACCAAAGATACTGCCGATATTGGGGAATGAAACGCTGCCGGTTGTTGGCGGCTTGCAGGAGGATAACACATGAGGGATGGACGTCAGGGGTTGCTCGTGGTTCTTTCGGGACCGTCGGGCGTGGGGAAGGGCACGGTGTGCCGCAAGCTTTTGGAGAGCAACCCGAATATGACGCTTTCGATATCAGTCACCACCCGTGCGATGCGGGAAGGGGAAAAAGACGGTAAGGACTACTTTTTCCGGTCGAAAGAGGAATTTTCGCGCATGGTGCGCGACGGCGAGTTTTTGGAATATATGCGCGTGTTCGGCACTCATTCCTATGGTACGCCGAAGAAATACGTGCAGGAGCAGCTTGATGCGGGACGTGACGTCATACTGGAAATCGACGTACAAGGTGGCTTAAGGGTAAAAGAAGTATGTCCCGAGGCGGTTCTGGTGTTTTTAGCCCCGCCTTCCATGGAAGAATTAAAGCACAGGCTGATTAACCGCGGTACGGAAAGCGAAGAATCCATAGAACGCAGGACCGATGTCGCCTACTCGGAAATGCAGTGCATTACCTATTATGATTACGTTGTGATTAACTGCACGGTGGATCAGTCCGTAGAAGGGCTGGAGGCCATCATACACGCGGAAAAGAGCCGCGTTGCCCGCAGTGATGATTTGATCAGTTTGTTATTGGAAGGATGTGACCCTGTATGATGAACAAACCCGGTGTGAATGAACTCGTAGACAAGGTCGGCTGCCGCTACATGCTCGTGATGTCTGTTGCGCGCCGCGCCCGCCAGCTTCTCAACGACCCTGAAAAACTGGGCGACAAAAACCCGGTGACCGCAGCGGTGGAGGATCTGTACCATGACCGTATCAACATAGAGTACCCGGAAGAATACACGCTCAGATAATGAAAAAGAGACCCACTGTGGTGCTGGGGGTTACCGGCTCCATCGCGGCGTACAAGGCTGCGGAAATTGTGAGCATGCTCACCAAAAAAGATATTGATGTGCGCGTCATCCTGACGGAGGGCGGCGCACACTTTATCACGCCGCTTACGTTGGAAACGCTTTCGCGCGCGCCCGTGTATACGGACCAGTTCACGCGCGAAGCGCCGTATGAGGTGGAGCATATCGCGCTTGCAAAGCTTGCGGATGTTTTTTTGGTTGCCCCTGCCACAGCGAACTTTATCGGTAAGGCGGCAAACGGGATCGCGGACGATCTTCTCTTAACCACGTATCTTGCTACTCTGGCGCCCGTTCTCATTGCACCCGCAATGAACACGAACATGCTGCTGCATTCCGCAACTGTAAAGAACATGGAACTCCTGCGCGAGCGGGGATGCATGTTTGTTGAGCCTTCGGAAGGCCTGCTTGCGTGCGGGGATGTGGGTAAAGGCAAGCTTGCGCCGGTAGAAGAAATTGTGGAGGCCGTTTTAGCGGTACTTTACAAAAAGAACGACCTTGCCGGCAAGCGGATACTGGTTACAGCAGGGCCCACGCGGGAAGCGATTGACCCTGTACGCTTTCTTTCCAACCGCAGTACCGGAAAAATGGGGTTTGCCGTTGCGGAAGCGGCTGCAAAGCGGGGCGCTGCCGTCACGCTCATAGCAGGCCCGGTAACGCTGCCTACGCCCTCTGGTGTCAACCGGGTGGATGTTACCTCAAGTGCCCAGCTTTGTGCGGCGGTGGAGGAAGCGTTTACTGATTGCGATGCGCTTATTATGGCTGCGGCTCCGGCGGATTTTACCGTGCCTGTCGTTTCCGCACAGAAGATCAAAAAGCACGGCGAGGGGTTGGACCTTTCCCTCACGCCTACTGCGGATATCCTTGCCCGTATCAGCACAGCAAAGAAAGACCAGGTGGTCATGGGCTTTGCGGCAGAAACGCAGGATGTGGAGCGCAACGCCATGGATAAGCTTGCAAGAAAGAAGCTTGATTTTATAGCAGCGAACGACGTGACCTCAAAAAACGCTGGCTTTGCGGTGGATACCAATGCCGTGACGCTCTACTCTGCGGACGGCGGGAAGAGGGAAAGCGGACTCATGCAAAAATCTGCGGTTGCGGATTGGCTGCTGGATGCGCTTGTTGGCGCAATGGACAAACAGAAAGGATAACACATTCTTAACTGGGCGGATTGTCAGGATATTGGAGGTGGTCACATGTATGCGCAGGTTATTGTAGATATCGCGCATTCAGAGGTGGACCGCCTTTTTACGTATGCCGTGCCGGAAGATATGGAACTAAAACCCGGGCAGCATGTACTTGTTCCGTTTGGCCGGGGCAACAAGCCAATCGAAGGGTTTGTGCTGGGGTTTATGGAGGATGCGCCCGAAGAAATGATGGGGCGTATCAAGCCGGTTTTGCGAGTGATCGAGCCGTATCCGATTTTTACCGCTGAGCAACTTGCGCTCGCAAAATGGGTGCAGCAAAATTACCATTGCGTGCTTGTCGACGCATTAAGGCTGATGATCCCCGCGCAGCTGCGCGGCGGCAGAATAACGGAAAAAACGGTGCGCACCGTACAGCTTGTACAAGACATCGAAATTGAGGGTGCGCGTGCTTCTTTACTCAAAAAGGACGGCACACCAAAAGCGCCGCGCCAATCCGAGGTATTGGAACTCTTAATCAAAACCGGCGCGCCTATGTCCGTGAAGGATATTGCCGCCTTCCTCCCTGGTGTGGAAGGAGCAGTTTCCGCGCTCATCAAAAAAGGCTTGCTTGTGGAAGAAGATTGTGTGACATTCCGCCGTCCCGCAATAAAAAGCAGGGAACAGGTTCCTGTCACGCTGACGGCAGAACAGCAGATAGCAGTCGATACCTTAAGCGCAGGCATGCAAAAAGGGGAGGGCGTGTTCCTGCTGCACGGCGTTACGGGCAGCGGAAAAACGGAAGTGTATATGCACTGCATCAGCCGGTGCATTGAAGAAGGAAAGCAGGCCATTTTGCTGGTGCCGGAAATCGCGCTTACCCCGCAGACCATGGGGCTGTTCCGTGCCCGGTTTGGGGACAATGTTGCGGTGCTACATAGCAGGCTTTCTGCGGGAGAGCGCTTTGACGAGTGGCGGCGTATCCGTTTGGGGATGGTACAGGTTGCTGTGGGGGCAAGGAGCGCTGTGTTTGCGCCGTTTGAAAACCTGGGGCTTCTCATTGTGGATGAGGAGCACGAGCCCACTTACCAGAGCGAGCTTTCGCCGCGCTACCAGGCGGTGGAGGTCGCAAGAAAGCGCGCCTCCATGGCGAATGCGCCGCTGATATTGGGCAGCGCTACGCCATCCATTCAGAGCTATTACCGGGCGAAGACGGGAGTCTATACGCTTATAGAACTCACCGAGCGCGTGCAGAAGCGCCCCATGCCGGATATTAAGATTGTGGACATGCGGCAGGAATTTTTACGAGGCAACACCGGCATATTTAGTAGCGCCCTCTACAGTGCCATGGATGCATGCCTGCGCGCGAACAAACAAGCGATTTTATTTATTAACCGCCGGGGATACTCCACATTTGTTTCCTGCCGTGCCTGCGGGCACGTGTTCCAGTGCAAAGACTGTGATATCTCCATGACCTACCATCGCACGGAAGAATGCGTCAAATGCCATTATTGCGGGCATACGGAAGAAGTTCCCGCATCTTGTCCCAGCTGCGGCCAGCCTTTTATCAAATACTTTGGCGTTGGTACCCAGCAGGTGGAAGAGCAGCTGCGCGAGCACTTTCCGGGCGTAAAAGCGCTCCGCATGGACCTTGACAGCACGCGTACCAAGGATGCCCACGAAAATTTGCTGTCTGCTTTTGCACGTGGGGAAGCGCAGGTATTGATCGGCACGCAGATGGTTGCAAAGGGATTGGATTTTCCGGAGGTCACGCTCGTGGGCGTGGTGGCGGCGGATTCTTCCCTCTATCTTACGGATTACCGAAGCGCCGAGCGCACGTTCCAGTTGCTCACCCAGGTGGCGGGGCGCGCGGGAAGGGATCTTTCACCCGGGCGGGTCGTCATCCAGACGTATTCGCCGGGGCACCCAAGCATCGTGTTTGCCCGTACGCACGATTATAAGGGATTTTTCGCTTATGAGCTCGCGCAGCGCAGGGCAGCGCTGTTCCCGCCTTTTTCCCTGTTTGTGCGCGCTCTCTTTACTAGTCTAGAAGAAGACGCCTTGGAGCAGGATGGCGTGCGCTACGCAAAAGGATTGGAGACGGCTGTAAAAGAAGCGCTGCAGGGACATGAAGAGGAATTGCTGTTTTTAAGCGCAGCGCCCGCCCCGATCTATAAAAAGCAGGGCGTATACCGCTTTGCCATTTTAGTAAAGCTCCTGCGCACGCCGCGTACGGCGGCAGCTTTGCGGGCGATATATGAATATACTTCCGCACACCGGGGGGAGCGGTTTGCATCGCTTGAAATCAATCCCGGCGATCTGTTTTAAAAACCCTGCGTATGGACTGATTCCTGAAAATCGGTCAATGAAAAAAGAAAGGCTGTTCCCTTGGCGCGCTCACGTATTATAATTATAGTAAAGCTGCGCGATGAAGACGCGTAATAAGAGCGGGTTAACCCCAGTAGAGGAGAGATGTACGTATGGCATTGAGGAAAATCTTGCAGGAAAAGGATCCCGCATTATATAAGGTCTGCAGGCCGGTGGAGCGTATTGACAAACGCATTCATACGCTGCTTGACGATATGCTTGAAACCATGTATGACGCTGAAGGCGTGGGCCTTGCCGCTTCCCAGGTGGGGATTTTGCGGCGCGTGGTTGTGATAGACTGCGGGGACGGCCCCGTGGAAATGATCAACCCCGAAATTCTGTTCACCGAGGGCGAACAGGGCTGCATGGAAGGATGCCTGTCCTTTCCGGGGAAGTCCGGCTACGTGGTACGGCCCAACCACGTCATTGCACGTGCCCAGAATCGCAATGGAGAATGGGTAGAATATGACGCAACGGGTTTGTTTGCTCGTGCTATTTTACATGAAACGGATCATCTGGACGGCAAGGTGTATATCGACCTGGTCACAGACCCCCCCGAAGGGTACTCGGAGGATGAGGGGTGCGAGGATGATGATGCGCCCGAGGGCGCGGAGGAAAAGATTTAATGCGGATTGCCTTTTTGGGGACGCCGGAGTTTGCGCTTAAGCCGCTGCAAATGCTTATTGACGCGGGGCATACGCTGTGCGTATTCACCCAGCCGGACAAGCCGCAGGGTAGGCACGCAATATTGACACCGCCACCAGTCAAAACGCTTGCCCTCGAATACGGCATTCCCGTATACCAGCCCAGGCGCATCCGGGATGCGGAGGGGATTGAACCCTTGCGCGCGTTCAAACCGGATTTAATGGTGACGGCGGCGTTCGGGCAGCTCTTAAGCGCGGAAAACTTAAGCATTCCCCAATATGGCTGCATCAATGTGCACGGCTCGTTGTTGCCGAAGTACAGGGGTGCCGCGCCCATTCAATGGGCAGTCATCGATGGCGAGCCGGTCACGGGTATTACCACCATGCTCACGGACGTGGGCCTGGATACGGGCGATATCCTACTTGCACGTGAGCTTCCCATTTTACCCGACGAAACGGCGGGTGAATTGTTTGTGCGCATGGCGGAACTTGGGGCTGAGACTCTCAAAGAAACCATAGAAATGCTTGAAGAAGGCACGCTTACCCGTACCCCGCAACAGGAAGATAAAGCGACCAAATGCCGTATGCTCAAAAAAGAGGACGGCAGGCTTTTGTTTGATTTACCCGCGAAAAGCGTACATGACCGTGTACGTGGCGTAAACCCTTGGCCGGGCGCATACGCATATATAGAGGCCGGGGTGGACACGCTCAAGATATGGCGCACCCGTATGACGGAAGAAGAGCCGCAGGGAAAACCCGGCACGCTGTATGGTGATGAAAAGCGCGGGCTGTTTGTATGCTGTGCGGACAGCGTGTTAGAAATACTGGAATTGCAGGCCGCTGGCGGCAAGCGCATGGAAGCGAAAGCGTACCTGCGCGGAAAGCCCCTTGCAGGGCTAAAACTCGTATGAGCATAAGAAGGATCGCGCTTGAAGCGCTGATGGATATTACCGAGCGCGGCGCGTACGCAAACCTGCGGCTAAAGGAAGCGCAGCAGAATTTGAGCGCTTCGGACGCCAAGTGGGTTTCGGCAGCTGTGTACGAGACGCTGGACCATTTGCTCTACATTGATTATATGCTTTCGCATATGACGAAGGGCACGCAAAAGCCCGTTATCCGCGGCATCCTGCGCATGGGAGCGTGCCAGCTTTTGTTTATGCGCACGCCTGCCTCCGCCGCCGTTAATGAGAGCGTCAAGCTTGCAAAAGAGGTCGGAAAAGCTGCGATGGCCGGGTATATCAATGGCGTGCTCCGGGCGCTTTCCCGGGAGATGGACGCGCTGCCGCCGCTTCCCGAAGAGCCCGCGGCGCGATTAAGCATTCAATACAGCTGGCCGAAATGGCTGGTTGCGGAATGGATTTTCCGCTTTGGCGAAGCGGAAACGGAGATGATGCTGCAGGAGCAGCCGCAGCCCATGACATTGCGCGCCCAGCCGCCGTTCACGGCGGAAGAGCTTAGCGAGGTGCTCAAAGATAGGGGTATCGGATTTTCACGCGGGGCGCTTGATCCAAACTGCTTCAAGTTGGAGCACGGGTTTGACGTCGCAAATGACCCGCTGTTTCTAAACGGCAGCTTTGCCGTGCAGAGTGAAAGCGCCATGCTGGTCTGCCG
>JAEXTB010000268.1 GCA_023453725.1 Bacillota bacterium
CCTTTACAATTGACAAAGCTCTTCAAATACATCTACCAGATCGAAATATGCTTTGTCAAATATCGGCTGCATCTTTTTGTACACTTCCGCATTTCCCGCCATGGGCGCTTCAATCGCGTCTACGGCAATGTAGCGGTGAACCTCTTCAAAGCTCTTATGTACGCCTATGCCAACGCCCGCGGTCACAGCAGCGCCGATGGAGGTCGCCTCTTCTAGATGGTTCAGACGCAAAATACGCATGCCGTAAATGTCAGCGAGTATCTGGCGCTGCACGCTGCCCTTCGCGAGCCCGCCGATTACCGTCATTTCCTCAATGGAGATATGCTCTTTTAAAATCTGCAGTATCACATTGAGGTTCAGGCCTATTCCCTCAATTACGCTGCGCAACATATCCGCGCGGCGATGTTCCATTTTTAAGCCAACAAACGCGCCTTTGGCATTGGCGTTCCAGCGCGGGCTGCGCTCGCCCATGAGGTAAGGGAGGAACAATAACCCGTTTGCCCCCGGCTGGGATTGTTTGATCTGCTCGTTGATGAGCTCATACGGGCTGATACCGCTTTGCAGGCCATGCTCGGTCTCCAACGTGCAGACCTCGTTTTTAAGCCAACTGAAGGAAGCGCCGGCGGCCTGCATGGTGCCGCAAGGACCGATCATGCCGGGTACGATGTGCGCCCAGTTAAATGTGCGGTACTGCGCATCATAAATCGGTGTCTTTGAGGTGGTGCAGATCCAGGAGGAGGAACCCAGGCAGTTGTAGGTTTTCCCTTCGGAGACCGAGCCCGCGCCTACGGAGGCGCACATGCCGTCTCCACCGCCGACCACGACCTTGGTGCCGGGCGCTAAGCCGCATTCCAAAGCAACCTTCTGCGTGATTTCTCCCGCAATGGTGGTGGAGGCTACGGCCTCAGGCAGTAATTCACCATCGATCCCCGCCGCACGCAAGATTTCTTCCGACCATTGGAACGTGTTCAGGTCAAACGCATTGGTACCGGAAGCGTCTGAGAAGTCGGTCAGGAATTTTCCTGTCAGCTTCTGAACGATATAGTCCTTGGCGAGCAGCATTTTATAGGTATTTTTGTATACATCCGGTTCATGGGCTTTGATCCACATGAGCTTCTCAAGGCTATACGAGCTGCTGATGCGGTGGCCGACCGTCCGGTAAAAGCGATCCATCGGAATATGTTGCAATAAGGAACGCGCTTCCTCCTCCGCACGCATATCGGCCCAGATGATGGCCTTGCGCAACGCATTGCCCTGTTTGTCCACACAGACGCAGCCCATCATTTGCCCGCTGAAGGAAACGGCCAGCACTTCTTTGTTGTCAATTCCCGCAAGAAGCTCTTTGGTGCTTTCGCACACTGCGCGCCACCAATCCTGTGGATCCTGTTCGGCGCAGTTGGAGGAGAAATAGTCCGTCGGGTAAGCGCTCACGGTGCTTTTTACGAGCTCTCCATCTGTAGTAAACAGGGAAGCCTTGTTTCCGGATGTCCCGATATCGTGAGCGATGAGATAGTTCGGCATACGCTTTTCCCTTCACACTGGTTTTTGGGTTTATCGCATTGAGCAGTTCTTCTTATAAAAGTGGCCAAGGCCGTCCGCAGCTTTGACAATCTGAATAATTTCAGGCACCGAAATCTTGAACGGTTCCGCGTCCCAGAAGGAATGCAGAGAGACTTCGGCAATGACATTGAGGTTTTCTTCCGTAGCGGGAACGCCAAGATCCTCCAGCGTTACGGGCAGGCCAACGCTCAGGTTGAAGAGAATCACTTCCTCAATTTCCTGGGTTGTCTTGCCTTCCGCCACCAGCTGGCAGATGACGCCGAACGCGCAGCGCTCGCCATGAAGTGTCTTTGCGCCTTCCTTTAGGCCGGTAATGCCGTCCCCTACCGAGTGCGCGCCCGCGCAGCCGGTGTTTTCAAAGCCGAGGCCGCTTAATAGCGTGTTTGCCTCAATGATGTTTTCCACAGCTTCCGTTACTAAGCCCTGTTCTGCCGCAAGCTTTGCGCGAAGTCCATCCTCTAAAAGTATCTTGTAGCAAAGCTCCGCGATCGCCATGGCGACCTTGGGCCTGCGGTATCCGCCGGAGATGTAGTTGGGGGAATCGGAGGCTTCATTCGCCTTTGCTTCAAAATAGGTGGTGAGTGCGTCTCCCATGCCTGCAATCAGATACCGGATGGGCGCTTTTGCGATAACGGCGCTGTCCATTAATACGATGTTCGGGCTGCCCACATAATGGCGTGCATGGCTGTGTTCGCCGTTTTCCTTATAAATCACGGAGAGCGCGCTGCAGGGGGCGTCTGTTGAGGCGGTGGTAGGGGCAATGATGACGGGCACATGGAAATTGTCCGCAACCGCTTTTGCAGTATCAAGCGTCTTTCCGCCGCCAATGCCTACGATGACTTCGGGGACAAAGGGCTTTGCAACCTCTGTCACCCGGATAATTTCTTTTTCCGTCACTTCGCCGCCGAACTGTTCGGTTAAAATGGAGCCGCCAACGCTTGCGTAGAGTGCCTGGTATTTCTTTGTATAGGCATCCATAAAGAAGGGGTCGATGACCGCGAACACGCGGGTTCCATAGAGCGCGGTAAACGTATTGAGCTCATCCAACAGCCCGGGGCCCTGGAAATACCGGCCGGGGGAGCCATATCCTCTTGTGTGGCGCGTGAGCATACTCATGGTTTGAAGGCTCCTTTCCTTAATATTTGATGACAATCTTTTTGCAGGGCTGGCGCTTTTCGATGAGGTCGAACGCGTCGAGCACCTGTTCAAACGGGAACACATGGGAGATAAAGTCATTGGGGTTCAATACGCCCATTTCGATCCAGTTGATGATCTGGCTGTTGGCTTCCGCCTCCATGATCTTATAGGGGAACTGCAGGAAGTTGAGCCTCCAGTTGTAGGGGGCCTGGCTCCAGTCAAGCTGCATGCTCAGTTTCGGGGAGATGCCGTAGGTGCACATCTGGCCGCCGTCCTTGACAAACTGCATGGCGGTCAAAATGAGCTCATTGACGCCCACCGCGTCCACCATATGGTCTACGCCTTCCGGGCAGATCTTCTTGATTTCAGAAACGATATCGCAGTTCTTGCTGTTAAAGGCGTAATCCGCGCCCGCTTTTTCCGCATCCTTGATTTTCTCGTCCATGATGTCGACGGAAATGACAGGACCTAAGCCCAACAACTTTGCGAACTTTACAAAGCACAGCCCGACCGGGCCCGCGCCGAATACCACAAGGCTTTCGCCGTGCTTAAAGCCGAACGCGCGGATGCCGGAGAGTACCTCGCGGAATGTGACGATCATAGCGCCTGCAACCGGGTCAAACCCCTTGGGGAGGACCGTCTGCGTCCTGTAGAAATCGCCAAAGCCAGGGGTGTAGGGGCCGGTGCCGTTTTGCGCCATCGCAAGCCAGTCTCCGCACACGCCGTATTCGGAATATGAGCCCCAGGCGGAAGCATAGCCGCCCAACTCACCTTCTACAAAGGGAAGAAGTACATGATCGCCCACCTTAAAGCGGGTGACGTTCTTGCCGATTTCGAGTACCTCGCCCACCGCCTCGTGTCCAAGGAGCAGGGGGTATTTGTCCACGTTCTTGAATTTCCCGTGGGCGATTTTGGTATCCGTACCGGCGCACACGCCGCAGCTGAGCGTCTTGACCAACACCCTGCAATCATCGTACGTGGGCATGGGTACATCCACGATCCGCAGGCTCAAATCCTTTTCTACTGCCAAGCTTTTCATTGTTATGCTCCTTTATGTGATATTTGGGATGGAAGTTACTTGATGACGATGTTCCGGCCGGAGCGGTCCACCGTGATGGCCACCGCGGCGATGACGACAATGCCGAATACGATGTTCTGCCAAAATACGTCTACCCCTGCAAAGTTGAGGCCGTTTCGGATAATGGAAACGATGAACACGCCAAGCACGGTACCCAGCACAGATCCTTTGCCGCCGGAAAGGGCTGTCCCGCCCAAAGCGACAGAAGCGATGACGAGTAGCGTAAATGGATCGCCCACGGTGGGAGCGGAGCTTTTGAGCTTGGCCGCAAGGAATATGGAACCAAGCGCAGAGCATAAGCCGGAGAGCACAAACGTGAGTATCTTGTAC
>JAEXTB010000273.1 GCA_023453725.1 Bacillota bacterium
GCCTCTGGGAACGCATACTCAAAAAAAATGTACTGGTATCGGCGCCCAGGCTGCTGCATGCGGAAGAGCCGCTTGTGTTCCGTACCATACGCGATCTGTTTACGCCTAACATTGAGCGTCTGACCATCAATGATCCGGAATTTTACGAGCGTATTCAGATTGTTGCAAATATCATTTCCCCGCAATTGAAGGATCGGGTGGTGCTCTACCAGGGTGAAGAAGAACTCTTTGACCGGTATGATTTGGAGCATAAGATTGAGAAAGCGCTCTCCCGCAAGGTTTGGCTTGCAAACGGCGGCTACATTGTGATCGATCAGACCGAGGCGCTCACGAGTATTGACGTCAACACCGGCCGTTTTGTGGGTACGGATAATTTGCAGGAGACGATTACCCAAGCCAACTGTGAAGCGGCGAAAGAGATCGCGCGCCAGTTAAAGCTTCGTGACATAAGCGGAATCATTATCGTCGATTTTATCGATATGGAGGATATCGCGGATAAAGAGCGCGTGCTCGATACATTAAAGACGGAATTGAAAAAAGACAGGACAAAATCCAACGTCTTGGGCATTACGCAACTTGGGCTTGTGGAAATGACACGCAAGAAAATGCGCCACAATCTCAGCAACACGCTGCAGATGCCCTGCCCGTACTGCCATGGGGATGGCAGGGTGCTCTCGCCAGAAACGGTTGTACTAAAGGTGCGAAAAGCACTCATCAACTCCATCCGGAACGAGTCCATGGCCAATTATCTTGTGGAAGTGCACCCGGATGTTGCCGAACTCATTGAGGACAATTCAAGCGCACAGGCGCCGTTATTGCCATCCGCCGTGGGGCGCAATATCTATGTGAAGGCCGTTCCGGTCATGCATGTGGAGGAGTTCCGCATTACACCGCTGCCCAAGATGCCTGAACATTTGGACGGTGTGCGAAAATACCAATAAATCAGCCGCTGATAAAGTCCTTGCGGACTTATCAGCGGATTTCGTGTAGGTTAAAAGTGTGTCTACGCACTTTTCTCCACAAATCTGACGCACATGTCGCCAGATTTGATCCAATGTGGTGGATTGCGATCCCCACACCCTTAAGAAGGGTAGATGTTGGCTGTTGTCTTAACTTATATCAGAAATGCGCAGAAGCTATGCTTTTGCGCATTTTATGGTTGCTTTAGCGCTGTGACGTGCTAAAATAAGCATAGAGAGCGCCGGGGAAGGCGTTGACGGAGGCATTATATGAAACTTTGCAGAGCAAGTTTTGAAAACGAAACTTTTTACGGTTTGATTGAAAATGGAACCGTGCGCCGCCTGTTTGGTACGCCGTTTGAAGAAATTCTTCCGGATGGAAGGGTATATCCCCTTAGTGAAGTGCGGTTGCTTGCGCCTGCAGAGCCCTCTAAAGTGGTTTGCATCGGCAAAAACTATTATGCGCACGCCATGGAAATGCAGAGTACGCCGCCGGAACAGCCGTTGCTGTTCTTAAAGCCTTCTACAACTGTAGTTGGGCCGGAGGATGCGATCCTGTACCCGCCGGACAGCACACGCGTGGATTACGAGGCGGAACTTGGCATTGTCATTTCCCGCCGCTGCAAAGACGTTCCGGCTGAACGCTTTTCTGAAGTGGTGTTGGGATATACCTGCATCAACGACGTCACTGCGCGGGATCTGCAGGCAAAGGATGGGCAATGGACGCGTGCAAAAGGCTACGATACATTCTGCCCCATCGGCCCGTGGATTGAAACCGGGCTTGATCCGTTTTCCGTTCGTGTGGAATCCCGCCTCAACGGCAAAGTATGCCAGAGTGAGAGTACCTCTATCATGATGCACAATGTTGCAAAACTTGTCGCCTATATCACGCGCGTCATGACGCTTTTACCCGGCGATGTCATAGCAACAGGCACGCCCGCGGGCATTGGCCCCATGCAGGTGGGGGATGTGGTGGAAATAGAAGTCGAAGGCATTGGCGTACTAAAAAACCGTGTGCAGCATCCGTAATCGTAGTAAAAAGCAGGAGGTGCCGTATGGAGTACTCATCCAAATTGAAAAGCAAAGAGGTCGACTCGCTGTTTGAAGTAGTGCTCATGCTCCAGGATGAGGAAGAGTGCTACCGATTTTTTGAGGATATCTGCACCATATCCGAAATCCAGGCCATTGCCCAGCGCCTGGAAGTTGCGAAACTATTGAAAAGCGGCATTACCTATCAGGAAATTGCACAGCGGCTTGGCGCTTCCACGGCGACCATCAGCCGCGTGAACCGCTCGCTCACCTATGGCTCCGGCGGATATCAAATGCTGCTGGAGCGTCTGGATAAGCAGGCGGGAGATAAGAAACTTGGAGGATAAGAATGGACGGTCTTTCCCTTTTGGCCGTGAAACACGAACTGCAGGCGTTAGCCGGCGGCAAAGTGGACAAAATACAGCAGCCTGAACGCGATACCATAATCCTTACCATCCGGGCGGGGGGCAGCAATTATCGGCTGCTCCTTTGTGCGCATCCGGAAAACGGGCGGGTACAATTGACGGAGCTTACTTACCCTAATC
>JAEXTB010000307.1 GCA_023453725.1 Bacillota bacterium
CCCTATTATTGCAGCGATTTATCCGGGAACACCACGTAAAAAGGCCTGCGGTTTCTTAACCGCAGGCCTTTTCAAATTACACTATGCTCAACCCTTGGGGCCAGCTTCCACGATATGCGCCGGCATATCCTTATACTTCTGGAAGTTCTTCGCAAAGCGGCCGGCGAGATCCTTCGCCTTGGCGTCATACGCAGCTTTGTCTTTCCATGCTTCCCTGGGGTTCAACACCTCGGCGGGAACGCCGGGGCAGGAGGAGGGAACCAGTACGTTGAAGTTCGGGTCAAGTACGAACTCGCTCTTTTCCAGTTCGCCGTTGAGCGCCGCGGAAACGATCGCGCGGGTGAACTTTATGCTCATGCGGGGCACTTCGCCGGCAGGGCCGCCGGACCAGCCGGTGTTCACCAGGTATACATTGGCTTTGTACTTGTTGATGTACTCGCCCAAGAGTTCCGCGTATACGGAAGCGCGCAGCGGCAGGAAGGGAGCGCCAAAGCAGGTGGAGAATGTGGCCTGAGGCTCTTTTACGCCGCGTTCCGTGCCCGCAAGACGTGCGGTGTAGCCGGAAACGAAGTGATACATTGCCTGGTCATTGCCGAGCTTCGCGACAGGAGGCAGTACACCAAACGCATCCGCCGTGAGGAAGATAACGGTCTTGGGCTGGCCGCCTACGCCGGGAATGACGCAGTTGGGGATGTATTCCACCGGGTAACCCACACGGGTGTTCTCGGTGATGCTATCGTCATCAAAGTTGAACTTGCGGGTTTCGGGATCCATCACGACGTTTTCAACCACAGCGCCGAACTTGATGGCGTCCCAGATCTGGTGCTCATGCTCTTTGGAGAGGTTGATGCACTTTGCATAGCAGCTGCCTTCAAAGTTGAACACGCCCTCGTCGCACCAGCCATGCTCGTCGTCGCCGATGAGCTTGCGGTCCGGGTCGGCGGAAAGTGTGGTCTTGCCCGTGCCGGAAAGGCCAAAGAACAGGGCGGAGTCGCCATCCTGGCCGATGTTGGCGGAGCAGTGCATCGGGAACACGCCCTTCTTGGGCAGCAGGTAGTTCATGATGGTGAATACGGATTTCTTCATTTCGCCGGAGTAAGCGGTACCGGCAATGAGCACCATCTTCTTTTCAAAGTGTACGAGGATCGCAGCTTCGGAATGCGTGCCGTCAAGCTCGGGTACGCATTTGAAACCGGGCGCCGCAATGATGGTGTATTCGGGCTCGAAGGAGGCAAGCTGTTCTTCGGTGGGCCGTAAGAGCAGCTGATGGATGAACATGTTCTGAACGGCCAGTTCGTTCACAACACGGATATTGGTGGAGTAATTCGGGTTTGCACCGGCAAAGCCGTCAAAAATGAAGATTTCGCGGCCCTGGAGGTAGGCCATCATTTTGCCGTAGATGGCGTCAAACTTCTCGGCGGAGAACGGCGCGTTTACCTTGCCCCATTCAATTTCATCATGAACGGAGGGTACGTCAACCACGAACTTATCCTCCGGGGAACGGCCGGTATACTTGCCGGTATAAATGACGAAAGCGCCGGTTTCGGAAAGCGTACCCTCTCCGCGTGCAAGCGCCTTCTCGGTCAGCAATGCGGGCGTGAGGTTGCGGTATACGGCCTTAGGAGCGATGATGCCAAGTTTCTCACAATAGTCTTTCATTTTTTGTTTGGTTACTCCTTCCAGTTATTTGGTATTATAACGTCCTTGTTATAACCATGAATTATAAAAACCGGGCCTAATATCACGCTGACTGTACGTTTTGCCATAAATCTAAGGTGAGTAGTCGATATTCACCCATTTTGAAATATTTTACCTGAAAATAATACCGCTGACAAGCGTATTTTTTATTTTTTGCAGGAGAAAACGTCTGATTATGCAAAATGGCGTCCGAATGTCGCGCGCCAATCCGGCAGCGTATATTGTTTCCTGCCCTTGCGTGGTATACTCTAAATAAAAAAAGGAGCCTCAGCATGAACAAGCTCTTGTTGATGGGTACGGGCGGTACAATTGCATGTTTGCCGACCAAGGACGGACTTTCCCCGCAGATGTCTTCCGCCGAGCTGCTGACATTTTTACCGGACCCCGTTGCGGATATTGAGGGCCGGGACCTTTTTGCGTTGGATTCGTCCAACATCCAACCCGAGGAATGGCGGCTGATGGCCCAGGAGATATTCTCTGCAAAAGAGAAGTATGCGGGAATTGTCATTGCCCACGGGACAGATACCATGGCCTACACTGCCAGCATGCTGTCTTTTATGCTGCAGGGGATCCCCATCCCGGTGGTGCTCACCGGCGCGCAGTACCCTATCTTTTATCCGGATTCGGACGGGCGTACAAACCTTGCCGATGCAATCCTCGCTGCCCGCGCGTTGCCCGGCGGCGTATATGTGGCGTTTGGCGGCAGCGTCATGCTGGGATGCCGTGCTGTGAAGGTGCGCACCACATCAAAAAATGCGTTTGAAAGCATCAATCGTCCATATGTCGGCGTATGCGCAAGCGGGCGTTTTCTGCCGCTTACCCTTCCGCAGGAGCACGGCGTATTTTCCTATAACGATACCATCGATCCAAACGTGGCGCTGTTAAAGCTGGTGCCGGGCGCACTGCCTGCCCTGTTTCGCGCGCTGCCCGCCTGCGGATACAAGGGGCTGGTGGTGGAGGCGTTTGGCCTGGGTGGCGTGCATAACATCCGGCGCGATCATATTCGGGCGATTGTCAGCCTGCTTGAGGAGAAAATGCCGGTTGTGCTTTGCTCACAATGTTTATATGAAGAAAGTACGCCTGCGCTTTACGAGGTCAGCCGTCCGCTGTTGGACGCGGGCATACTTCCCGCCAACGATATGACGACGGAGGCGGCGGTCACGAAGCTGATGTGGGCGCTGGGTCAAAGCGAAAACATGGAGGACATCCGCGCCATTATGTCCAAGGATTTGTGCGGTGAGATGACGGTCCGCAACTGATTTACGCGAATCCGCTTAGGGTCGTTACGGTCCTAAGCGGAGGTATGGATGCAGAGCCTTCCATACAGCTGGAAAAGCAGGCAAAGACTCCGCGGCGGTGCGTAGCGCCGGGGAGCCTTTGTTTTAGAGGATAACAGAATGAAGAAGGTTTTGGTTTTCTTACTTGCCCCGCTACGCATCATCTCCCGCATTTGGCTCTATGTCAGGCAGCGCGCCCGGCTGCTGTGCGCTGCTTCGGCCTGGCCCGCCCTCTGGCCATCCGCCGCCAAACCTGCCCATGCCGCCTTCCATGTTGAATGTGGTAACCATATCGCTCAGCGTGATTTCCTGTACTGCGGCTCCATCTACTAAGAGCGTATATGTCTTGCCTGCTTCGAGTACCGGAGAACTGATGACGATGTTCTGGTATGCCTTGGGCGAGGCGTAGGAAACGATAATGGTTTCTTCCGGGTCGGTAAGCGTCAGGGTTGTGCCCGCTGCGTAGGACGTTTCAAGGTTTCCCGCAATGGTAAGCTGCGTCGTACCGTCAGTAGGGGCTACCGCCATGCCCGCGCTGCCCAGTGCCACCAGTGTGCCGCCGGTAATCACGAACTCGCCGTTGTAGTCCAGCACGCCGTTGCCGTTGTTTTCAGGTCCGCTGACATAGACTGTGCCGCCTGTGATGCATCCGCTGCCGTTGCTGTCCAATCCATCGCCCGAGGCGTTGATGGTGATATCCCCGCCGGAGATGGTAAAGCTTGCGCCGGTAAGGCTAGAAAACCCGTCGCGTCCGTTCTGCGTGCCGGAAGAATCGTTGCCTCCGGCCACGTTAAGCCCGTCGTCCGAGGCGGTAATAGAAACCGTTCCGCCGGAAATGTCAACGACAAACCCTTCAATTCCTTCCACGCTTTTTAATATGTCTAACGTGCCGCCGGAAATTGCAATGGTCTGGTCGGCATGCAAACCGTCATCCCCGCTTGCAATTGTGAATGTGCCGTCCGCTATGGCCATGCTGCCGTTTGTATGCAGCGCGTCGCCGGCGCTGTCAAGCGTAAACGTGCCGTTCTTTATGGTAAGAAAGCTTGCTGCCTTCAATGCCTTGTAACTTCTGGCCTCTTCAGCTGTAGCTATTTGGGCCTGCGGACCGCCGCCCGGCCCCTGCGTTTGCTGCGGCGCATTTTCGGAGGCTGCACCGCCGCCGGAAACAATGGTAAAATCGCCGCCTGCGATATAGAGCTCCGTCTGCGCCTGGATGCCGTCCGCCCC
>JAEXTB010000043.1 GCA_023453725.1 Bacillota bacterium
CCGCTCCGAGATAGATCTGGGTGTAAGCGTTTCCGCAGATGATATCATTATGACGCTTGTCACCTGTGGCGATAACTATGATTACGGCGAAGCGCAGTCCCGCCTGTACTTCTTCCTCAAGGCTGTAGGCTAATACAATTCAGCATACCTTATCGACCGGTCACATTGACCGGTCGATTTTTGTATGATTGTATTTGTTCATAAATTTCCCTGTCCATGCAACCCTATATGCAAGTACTGCGTTTATAAGGTAGAATAACAACATCTGGAGTATGGAGGGAAAGAACATGAAAAAGAGATGGTTTGCAGCATTGCTCATTGCTGTCCTGCTCATCGGCGCAGGCTGCGCAGCAGCGCCCAACGGAAGCTCTACAGCCATGGAGGCACCGGCAATGCCCGCGCCGGCGGCTCAAGCGCCTGAGTTTGCGGCAGATAGCGGCAGCAAGGATAAAGCCGCTGCTGAGGAACGCGGATGGAGCAGCGGAAGCGGCTCTGTAGCGGGCGGAGAAACAGCTACGGCGGATCAAACTGCCCCCGCGCAGCAGAATTACGGCGGCCACAAGATTATTAAGACAGCCGGCCTGGGGCTTGAAACACGCGAGTTTGAAAACGACCTCAACTACATCAAACAAAAGGTCGTGGATATGGGCGGATACGTCGCAAGTTCCTATGTGAGCGGTCGTAAGCCCGAAAATTACAACGACCCCGGCCGGTACGCGAGCGTATCGCTGCGTATTCCCCAGGAGCGGATGGAAGCCTTTTTAGTCGAAGCGCGCGGTGTCGCGACCGTTACCTTTGAAAACAGCGGCGGCGAGGATATTACGTCCTCCTACTTTGATACCGAATCCCGCCTTAAGATTTATGAGACCCAGCGCACGAGGATATTGGGGCTGCTTGAGAAGGCGGAGACCATGGAGGATATCATCTCGCTTGAAACCGAGCTTTCCCGCCTGACCTACGAAATTGAAAACTTGACCACGCAGCTTAAGCGGTGGGATGATTTGGTAGATTTCGCGACCGTGAACATCGATATCACGGAAATCCCGCCCGCCATGGCTGTTGCAAGCGATGACAGCATCGGTACCCGCATCAGCGAAGGGTTCAACAACACATTGAGCGGCCTTGCCGTGTTCTTTGAAAACCTGTTCGTGTTCATCATTGCGGCTTCCCCCGCGTTAATCCTGATTGGGTTGATCGTGGTTGCCATTGTTCTCATCGTACGCAGGAGCCACAAGCGGACGGCCCAGAAACGGGCGGAGGGCTATAAGCCCAATGCGCCGCTCCAGTCGGCCTATGACACAGCGCCCAAAAAGGATGAGGAAAAGAAGTAAACAGCATTGCAATAGAAGAAGTCAATAGCAAACGGCCCGCGAGTTTTCGCGGGCCGTACTGTTTTAAAGAGATGCTATTTCTCGGTATCCACCGCATACCCTTCTCCGTCAAGAGTAATATGGATGATGCCCTGCGTATCCGTGCGGTAGAGCGGAATATCCCGGTTGTTGAGTGCTTCAAGCGTCTCTTTGTGCGGGTGTCCGTAATCGTTGTCTTTTCCGAGGCTGACAACGGCAATTTTGGGGGATACGGCGTCTAGGAACGCATCGGATGAGGAAGAAGAAGAACCGTGGTGGCCTACCTTCAGGACGGTGGAACGGAAGTATTCCTCCGGCAGCGCCTTTAGGGCGGCTTTTTCCGCAAATGTCTCCGCATCACCTGTGAGCAGGATCGACGTATTTCCGTACTTGACGTGAAGGATCACGCTCGAATCATTGAGATTGTCGTATTCCACATCCGGCAGAGGGGAGAGGATACGTACTTCTATGCCTTCCTCCCATGAGATTGTGGATTGCTTGCCGCCGGAAGCCTCTTTGACATTGATGTTATGCTCGGCGAGTGCGTCCAGCAGGTTCTCAAACATACGGGTCTGGTTTTGCGCGTCGGGCATATAGTAGGCGCCGATTTTATAGTGTGTTACCACCTGCTCCATTGCCCCGATGTGGTCAGCGTGCGGGTGTGTGCCCACCACAACGTCAAGCTGTTTAATAGCCTGCTGCTGCAGGAATGCATCGATGCGCTCATACATATTGCTTTCGCTTGCATCCACCAGCATGGTCTTACCCGAAGGACCTCTTAAGAATATACTGTCCCCCTGGCCGACATCCAGCACATAAATATCAAGCGTCTTGCCGGAAGGCAAAATGGGCTTTGGCGTACCGGTTGCTTTAGGCGCATCTACTGGCAGGAGATCCCCACCTATGGGGTCCTCCATAAACGCGTTGATGGTCAGTAAAAGCGCAAGGAACAGCAGCAGGGAAAGTATGCTGCGCGCGCGTTTGCTCAGTTTGCCTTTTGATCTTGCCATATATAGGATACTCCCCCAACGATAAGCACAATATCTGGTGTCTATTATATACCGTATGCCTTAGATATGCAAAGTGGAACGGAATCGAAAAGTCTACGGAGATGTCGGAATATAAAAAGAGCGCACAATTTTGTGCGCTATGAACCGGGATTTCTCTTTGGGGGGTGGGGGATAAATCCCCAGCAAGTTCAAACAAATCTGACGACATGCGCATCAGATTTGCGAAGAAAGTGCGTACGACGCACTTTTCACTTCCAGAAAAGGCCGCTGATAAAGTCCACAGGACTTTTCAGTGGTTGCATTTACCATTCAAACCGCAGACTGATGTCCATGGCCCGCGCGGAATGGGTGAGCGCGCCGATAGAGATGATGTCCACCCCAGTTTTCGCCACTTCACTAAGATCCCGTTCGCCCATATTGCCTGAGGCTTCCGTAAGAGCCCGCTCGCCGACGCGGCGCACTGCCTCCGCCATATCCGGAAGCGACATATTGTCCAGCATAATAA
>JAEXTB010000198.1 GCA_023453725.1 Bacillota bacterium
GAGTAAGCCCAGCCTGATGAAGCTCGAGCACCCTGTCGCCCAATGTCTTCTTTTTGGGTCCCGGTTTCTTCCGGTCCAGAGGCAAAGAGGTACGATCCGCTTCCTGCGAGGCATGCACGATCCGTGGGCGTCCCCGGCCGCGCTTTTGCGGCTCTTCCACACGCTGCTCGCTGCGGATGCCGGTTGAAAGGTGCTGCATGCGTTCGAGCATGGCGGCGACCTCTTCCCGTTCGGAACGGATCTGCTCGCGCGTTTCTTCCATTTCCTCCTGCATGCTGTCCATCGCGCGCTCCAGTTTATGGAACAGGGCAAGAAGCTCCTCTTCCCGTTCACTGAAATCCTCCTGCGGAGGCGGCTTGGGAGCGTCCTCCTTCTGGTTCTTTTTGAGCATGCTGCTTAAAAAGACCGTCGCACAAACGAGAATAAATACAAAAAACGCAAACAGATAATACGTATAATCCATCTTGGCCCTTCCATCGGCAGCGAACTATCGCGCCCGTTATATTTCAATATCGATTTTGACAGGGTCACCGGGCAGCGCTGGGCGCGCCCCCTGCTTGTTCTGTTTTTTGTCCTGCTTTTCGCGTTTCTCGCGTTCCTTTTCACGCTGTATGACCACATTGGAAGGTTCGTATACGTCGCGCACCTGCTGCTGCGCCAGCTGCGCGTCCTGCAGCGCGCGGTTTTGGATATGCGCCTGCGCCATTTCTCCGCTTTTTTGCAGGTTGCTTGCTTCCTTGGAAAAGTCCGTCACCTTATGGATCATGATCTTGGATCCAATGCCTTCAAACGCCACAAAACCGCCTCCTCTCAACAGATGCCAATGAAACGCATTTACTGGTTAAATATCGTCTGCAGCCTGGAACGGAACTTCATAATGACTTTGGAATGGATCTGGGAGGCACGGGATTCGGATACCCCCAAGATACCTGCAATTTCTTTGAGCGTAAGCTCTTCATAGTAATACAGCGTGATCACAAGGCGCTCTTTTTCCGGCAGCGTTTCAATCAGCTCCGCAAGCACCCGTTTCATCTCGTTGTTCTCTACGTTTTCTTCAGGCGTTTCCCCTTTATCCTGTACCACCTGGGCAAGGGAGCAATCGCTTGAAATCATCTCCTCAAAATGCATGACGTTAAACATGTGCATTTTGTTGACGATCTTCTGCATTTCCTTTTCGTTCATGCCAAGGTAGGCTGCAACCTCGCTGTCCGTAGGCTCCCGTGAGAGTTCCTTTTCCAGTTCGCTGTAGGCGCCGCTTATGGCCTGTATCTTCCGCCTAAGGCTGGAAGGCGCCCAGTCCTGTTTTCGCATGTGATCGATAATCTCCCCGCGAATCCGAAGGGAGGCGTAGTTTTCAAACTGGATTTCCCGCTTGATATCAAACTTGCTGATTGCGTCAATCAAGCCCAGCACGCCGCAGCTCAACAAATCGTCAAAATTGCTGTACCCCTCATACGTGGGCAGCAACCGGTAAACGATGCGCTTGACCAAATACATATAATGCAGGACGATCTCGTTTTTTACTTCCTGCGAGCCGTCCCGCGCAAATTGCTCCCAAAGCATCTGCGCCTGATCGTATGCTGCTTCTGCCATGCCTGTCCCTCCCGGATTACGGTTTACTATCGAGCACCGGCCGCAACGGCCGCGTGAAATCAACCGGGCGCTTACCCGCCGCCCAGCAAGCGTTTTAGAAAGCCTGCTATGCTGTTTTCTCCTGTATCCGGCAAATTCAAGAGATTTTTAGCCAGGCGCTGGTACTGGTAGGCCGCTTTGCAATCCGGAAAGCTCACCAAAAGCGGCATTTGCAGCTTTACAGCGCGTGACATGTGCTCGTCCCTTAATATATAACCCAAACCTTTCACTGAAACACCGGCATATTGATCCGCAATGCGGATAAATCCATCCAGCGCCGATCCCGCTTCTTTCTCCGTATCCGCCATGTTCACAACCAGCCGGACGTTGGGGGACATGTTGCGCTGCCCCATAATCTTCACAAGCGCGTATGCGTCCATAAAAGCCGTAGGCTCGGGCGTTGTGACCAGTATGGTGTCATGGCTTGCTCCGATGAGCCTGAGAATATGATCGGATATGCCGGCTCCCGTATCGAATATAATGGTATCCGCCACGTCCTCAAGGCAAGTCAGCTGCGTTACAATGCTCTGCACAGCATCCGAGTTGAGGCTGAGCATTTCCTCCATACCGGAACCGCCGGAAATGAATTTGACATCATATACGCCGGTGCCGATGATTTCGCGGATGTTGCGCCCGCCGTGGATGACGCTTAAGAGGTTGCCATCCGTTTTTGCCCCAAGCATGACATCCACATTGGCAAGCCCCAGGTCCATATCAACAATCAATGTGCGCCGTCCAAGTTTATTAAGAGCAATGGCGAGATTAATCGATGTGCTCGTCTTGCCCACCCCGCCTTTCGCACTGGTGACCGTTATCACCCGGATGCTGGACGGCGTATGCCTGGCTTTCATAATATCGCGTAGCGCCTGAGCTTGGTCAAACATGTCAGCACTCTCCCAACAGGTTTTTGGCTACCAGCTTCGTATCGGGCATGGAGATATCGAACGGCACATTTTGGCCGGTTGTAATATAGGCGATTGGCTGTTTTGCCAGTGAAGCGATGTTGAGCATGCTGCCCCATGCGCTGACTTCGTCAAGCTTGGTAATAACCAGCTTGTAGTTGCTGAGGAAGGAGTAGTGGTTAATAAGCTCCCGGCTCGCGCCATACCCCATAGAAGCGCTTACACAAAGCAGCAGTTCGTCCGCGCCGCTGTGGTGGATATATGCCTCGATATCCGCCCGGTAACGCTTGTCCGCGGGGCTTTTGCCCGCGGTGTCAATGAGCACCACATCCCTGTCCTGCATCTTCACGAGGGCGTCTTCGATATCCTCCGGAGAATACACGGTGCAAATGGGGAGTTCCATGATTTCCGCATACGCCTTAAGCTGCTCCTGCGCGGCGACGCGGTAAGTATCCGTATTGATAAACCCCACCTTAAGCCCCTGGTTGACAGTAAAGAGCCCCGCAAGCTTCACAATGGTGGTGGTCTTGCCTACGCCCGTGGGGCCAAGCAGCATGATGATATTCATGCGGTACTTTTTCAATTTGATGACTGCAGGCTCGCCAACAATATCCTGTACAAGGCTGTAGGCCACCTGCTCCGGGTCGTCATTAAATTTTGCCGTAATTTCCTGTGTTTGTGCGGCGATTTTTTTCGCCACGCCCACAAACACTTCCCGTTCCATTAACCGGATGCCGATTGCCTCAGCCCCGGGTGAAAGCTTGACGCCGCTTCAGCGGTCATGCACCAGCTTTTGATCGCCGCCGGGAGCAGGTTTTATGGATGCTTCGGCAATCTGGAACTTTTTCGGTTCTGTCTGCGCGCCTGAAAACGTCGCCGCCACCGTAGAAGCGGGCGCTGCCGCAGGCCGTTTCTGCGCGGGCGGCGCCGGAGGCGTTGAAACCGGAGCCGGGCGCGGCTGTTCATAGACTTTGCGTTCGGGAATCATTGTCTTGCCCGGCACCGGTTCGTATGCGACCGTTACCTCCACCAGCTTTTTCCCAAAAAAGCCCTTGAGCCCTTTGCCCCGGATCTGGCGGTTGGACAATATCATGGCATCCGGTCCAAGCTCCTTGCGGATGCGCTCCATTGCCTCGGGCATTTCGTTTGCAATATAGCTCTTTACAAACATTTAAAAGCTCACCACCCCATCGGAGAAAATTTCCACATCGCGTTCCAGTTCATTGTAAGAAAGCACGACGAGATCGGGATTCAGCTGTTCTGTCATCTGCTTGAAATACCTGCGCACCCCAGGAGCCGTCAGGAAAATGGGCGTTCCGCCTGAGCCAAGCGCGTTTTCCACGGCGTTCTTGGTGCTTAATAAAATTCGCTGAATTTGCATGGGCTCAACAGCAGCGTAGGAACCGCGTTCCGTCTGCCGGATACTGGCTGCGATGATCTGCTCCACCTGCGGGTCAAGCGTAATGACGCGCGCCTGATTGTCCGGTACAAAACGCTGCGTGATGGCGCGTTTGAGGTTCTGGCGCACATATTCGGTGAGCAGTTCCAGGTCTCTTGTCAGCGTTCCGTAATCGCCCAGTATTTCTAAAATGGTACCGATATCCCGTATGGAGATCCCTTCACGCAACAGGTTTGCGAGTATCTTCTGAACCTCGCCGATGGAGAACAGCTTGGGAATAACCTCGTCCACCAGGGCGGGCTGCTGGGTCTTGAGATTGTCGATGAGCACCTGCACCTGCTGCCTGCCCATCAGCTCATGGGCGTGATGCTTAATAACCTCCATCAAATGGGTAGCTATGACAGAGGGCGAGTCGATGGTGGTAAACCCTTTCAATTCAGCCCGCTCGCGTTCGTTTTCCGTAATCCAGACAGCGGGCAGGCCAAACGCCGGGTCGGTCGTTTCAAAGCCATCGAGTTTCGCCTCAAGTCCCGCCGGGCGAAGCGCCATAAAATGATCCGGCATGACGTCGCCGTGGGCGACCTCAAGCCCCTTGATTTTGATGCAATAGGCGTTGGTGCCAAGCTGAATATTGTCCCGAACGCGCACCACAGGCACGATAATGCCCATTTCCATGGCGCACTGGCGGCGGATCATGACAATACGGTCGAGTAAATCGCCCCCCTGCATGGTATCCACCAGGGAGATAATCCCGTAACCAAACTCCATTTCAATTGGATACACCTGTAAAAGAGACGTGACGTTTTCCGGCTTGCGCTTTTCCTGTGCGGCAAGCTCGGCGGTATCGTCCTCTGTCTGTACTTCCTTCTTTTTCTTGGCGTTGGTGGACAGGTACGCAAACAGCGGAAGCGCTGCTGCAATCATCAGAATGGGTATGGTGGGCATACCGGGAACAAAGCCAAGCAGGGCAAGCATGCCGCCCAAGATATAGAGCGCCTGCGGCTTTGCAAACAGCTGGCTGGAAAGATCGGTGCCAAAGCTGCTTTCGCTTGCGGAGCGGGTGACGATAATACCGGCGGAGGTGGAAACGAGCAGCGCCGGAATTTGGTTAACCAACCCTTCACCAACGGTGGCGAGCGCATACACTTCAAGCACCTGTTCAATGGGCATGACTTTTCCGCCTAAGCCCAAAGCGCCGATCACAATACCGCCAACAAGGTTGATGACGGTAATGATAATGCCGACAATGGCGTCGCCTTTGATAAATTTGGAGGCACCGTCCATGGCGCCGTAAAAGTCCGCCTCGCGCTGGATAGCTTCCCTGCGTTTTTTCGCTTCCCCTTCGTTGATGATTCCGGTGTTTAAATCCGCGTCAATGGCCATCTGCTTGCCGGGCATTGCGTCAAGCGTAAACCTGGCCGCTACTTCCGCAACACGTTCGGAGCCTTTTGTGATGACCATGAACTGAACAATGACGATAATCAAAAATATGATAAACCCAACAATAAGGTTGCTGCCCATTACAAACGATGCAAACGTATGAATGACATTGCCCGCCTCACCGCCGTTGCCCAAAATAAGACGGGTGGATGAAATGTTCAGCGCAAGTCGTAACAGCGTCAAAAGCAAAAGCATCGTCGGGAACGTGGAGAATTCCAGCGTCTCCTTGATGTACAGGGACATCAGGAGAACGAGCAAGGAAATGGCGATATTGAGTATGAGCAGCATATCCAGTATGGCGGTGGTAAGCGGTACGATAATCAGCAATATGATACCGATTACCATCAGGGCCACCATGATATCCGATCCTTTGATTTTCACACGCTCACCTCCTCTTTTCCGGGTGTTTCAAGCGATATACGTATGCCAAAATTTCCGCCACCGCCTGATAAAATTCTTCCGGCACCTCTTCGCCGATCTCACAAAAGTGGTAAAGGCTACGCGCCAATGATTTGTTTTCCACAATCTCCACGTGATGCTCCTTGGCCTTTTCCTTAATGCGCTTTGCAAGGAAATCCTGGCCTTTGGCCACAATCACCGGAGCGCCGTTTGTGCCTTCCTTATAAGAAAGCGCCACGGCAAAGTGCGTGGGGTTCGTAATTACCACATCCGCTTCCGCAACGGCCTGCATCATGCGCATGCTGCTCATCTGCCGCTGCTTCTGCCGGATCCGCCCTTTGATCTGGGGGTTGCCCTCGGTCATCTTATACTCGTCCTTGACCTCCTGCTTGGTCATCATCAAGTCCCGTTCGTACTGCCGCCATTGCAGGAAGTAATCAACAGGGCCCAATATCGCAAGGGCGATGGCAACTTTAAATGCGATGCCCAGTATGAGGTCCCACGTTGCCGCGATGGAGAAATCCAGTTCCTGGTACATCAGCGAAGGCGTGCCCTGGATACGGAGGGTGTATTCATCGTATGCAACCTTCACAAGCACAAACAGACGTACAATGGATTTGAGCAGGTCAATCAGCGTCTTTTTTGAAAAGATCCGCTTGAACCCTTCCGCCATGCTGATGCGGGAAAGCTTGGGCTGTATCGCCTTGGAGGAAAATAGCGCCCCTATCTGCAGGAAGTTGAATACGAGTCCCGCTACAAGCGCCGCGGCCAATACCGGCAGCATGATCACAATGAACCGCACATACAGATCCTTGAAGGTTGCGTGTATGGTGGCGGTATCAAACGTATCCGGCGCGCCCGCCGTAAAATACTGCACGACCATGGACCTTAGCCCATCCACCATCAGCTTGCCGGCAAAAGACAATATACCAAAGAGCGCAAGCAGCGAAAATGCGGTGGTCAGATCCACGCTTTTGAATATCTGGCCTTTGTCCCGCGCGTCTTTCCGCTTTTTTGGCGTTGCTTTTTCGGTACGGTCACCATTTGCCTGGCTCATGCGGGGGCCGCCAATCCGCCAAGCATGTAATGGATGGACTCAAACATGTTGTCAAACAGCGTATTGGTAAAGTTCACATACACCGGCAACAGCAGCAGCAGAGCGAGGAAGCCGAGTATGATTTTGAGCGGTATGCCCACCACAAACACGTTCATCTGCGGCGTAGTGCGCACAATCACGCCCATAATGATCTCACCCATCATACCTGCAGCAATCATGGGCATCGCTACCTTGGCCGCAAGCACGAACGCCAGTGCAAATACCTCAAGCGCCGAAAAGCCAAGTGCCGGGTTTAACGCAACCTGTCCCACCGGGATGTAGGAAAAAGTGTTGTTGATAATATAAATCAGTTCGTGATGCCCGTTCACCGCAAAAAAGCAGAGCATCATGATGGTATAGAGAAAGTTGCCCGTAACGGGAACGCTGATGTTTGACTGCACATCAAACACATTCACCATACCAAAGCCCATCTGCATATCGATCGTATACCCCGCGGTCTGCGGAATACTGAACAGCAGCGTGGTAACATACCCCAAGACCAGGCCAAACAACAGCTCTTTTACGCACATGAGCACGTATGCGATTACGTTGTTGTAGGCGATTACCGGCGGATTCGGATTTGCCGCATACACAACATAGGCAAGCACCACACACAACATAATCTTGAGAGTATTGGGCAGCGTCTTTCGCCCAAATATGGGAGAAGAAAAAATCAACGCCGAAATCCGCAGGAATATCAGCACAAAATAATCGATATTCAGCATGACGGCGTCTACGATCTTTTCCATCTATCACGCACTAAAAGCGGGGAGTTCCGATATACTCGAATATCCGCATCGTAAAATCGTTCAGATTCGTAAGCATCCATCCGCCGAACACCAGCAGCGCAATAAATATGGCGATGATCTTTGGAACAAACGCAAGTGTCTGTTCATTGATCTGCGTAGTCGCCTGGAATATGGAAACAATGATACCCACCACCATGCCGATTAGCAGCGGAGGGGCTGATACCATCATAATTGTTGTCACCGCATCCTGCATGACCTTGATTACCGTTGATTGATCCATGCGCTCCTGCTCCCTTTTGCCGTATTGCCCGTCTTCCATTAACAAAAGGCCATGTTACCCAAAGCTTGAAATAAGGGATTTCACCGTTAGCGTCCACCCGTCTACCATCACAAACAGCAGCAGCTTAAATGGCAGCGAAATTACGACCGGCGGCAGCATCATCATACCCATTGCCATGAGCGTGCTCGCTACCACCATATCGATGACAATGAAGGGAATGTAAATATAAAACCCTATCTCAAACCCGTGCTTGATTTCGCTTGTGATAAACGCGGGAATGAGCGTCGTACTCGGAATGCTGTCGAGCGACTCCACCGTATCCGGCTGCCCCGAGGCGGAAAGGAAGAATTTAAGGTCGGATTTATAGGTCTGCTTGAACATAAATTCCCGCACCGGCTCCATGGCGGTCTCCACGGCAGCCTCCTCGGTAATGATGCCGTCCACATAGGGCTGATAGGCATCCGTTTTAATCTGCTCCACGATGGGAGACATCACAAACAGCGTCAGGAACAGCGCAAGCCCAACAAGCACCTGGTTGGGCGGCATCTGCTGTAAGCCCATGCCGTTTCTTACAAGGGAAAGCACGATGATGATGCGCGTGAAGCTCGTGAGCATGATGAGGATGGAGGGCAGTACGCTGAGTATCGTGAGCAGCATCAGGATATCAAGCGACTCGCTTCTGTCTCCCAGCAAACCGCCAAACGGGCCGTTGGTGGAAGCCGTATCCCGCGTAAGCACCGAACAACCGCATAACAAAACAGCCACCATAATAACCGTCACTACGAGCCAAATCCGTTTGGTTCTGCCGGCTTTACGGTGGTCATTCCCCCTGCTGGGCCTGTCATATGAAAGTTGCGGCGGCAAAAGCGGCGCCATTGGTTTTGTCTTCCTCATCTAGTGCGCGTTCCGTTCCTTTCGCCCCACATACGTTTTTACGTATTTCAGGGCGTTTTATTTGGGCAAATTGCCGTCTTTCTTGTAAATCTTAGCGAGCACCTCTTTAAAGGACTGCATATTGCCCTCCACCTGCGGTTCCGGCGCAACAGGCAAAAGTTCGCCGTCTTCCACCGTACCCAGGCACTGCATGGCCTGCGGGGTAACGCCGACGACAATATGCTTTGACCCTACCTGCAGCAGCAATATCTGTTTGTCCTTTGCGAGCACCACGCGGTCCTTTACCTGCATGTATTTGCCCTTCATGAGATTGCCGCCCTTTACAGACAAATACCTTGTTGTAAAGTAAGCGGCAAAAATTACAATGAGCAAAACAAAAATAAGAAGGAGCGTGGACCCTGTTGAATCCTCCAGCATCTTACACCTGCATACGCATAACTTCGTTATAGGCGTCGATCACCTTGTTGCGGATCTGGATGGCAAGGTTTAAGGAAAGTTCCGCTTTCTGCGCCTGTATGGTGGCTGTATGGATATCCGTAATATCACCCGAGAGCAGGTTCAAAGTATTGGCCTGAGAAGCGGTATCTGCCGCCTGCGCTTCTTGAAGCGCGTTGCTTAAGAAATCCGTAAAGTTAGCGCCTTCGGGCTTATTGGTTGCGGAAGCCTGCTGCCCGGCCTGGGATACAATGTTGGACAGTTGCTGTATCTGCATAGTCCCTCTCCTGTTCCGGCCTTATTAGCGGCCAATCTCCAGCGCCTTGAGCGCCATGTTCTTTGTGGCATTGAGC
>JAEXTB010000214.1 GCA_023453725.1 Bacillota bacterium
GGCGGCGGCTCCATGAAGCGCTTTGGCTTTTTGGACAAAACGGTTGCCTATTTAAAAGAAGCCGGCCTTACAGTACAGCTCTTTGAAAATGTAGAACCCGACCCCTCCGTAGAAACCGTCATGAAGGGCGCCGCAGCCATGCGTGCGTTTGAGCCGGACTGGATCGTTTCCATTGGCGGCGGTTCCCCGATCGATGCGGCAAAGGCCATGTGGGCGTTCTATGAATACCCCGAGACTTCCTTTGAAACGCTCATCACACCATTCAGCTTTCCTACGCTGCGCACCAAGGCGCGGTTCATTGCTATCCCTTCCACCTCCGGCACAGCAACGGAAGTGACGGCATTCTCCGTCATTACCGATTACGCAAAGGGCGTAAAATATCCGCTGGCGGATTACAACATTACGCCGGATATCGCCATTGTGGATCCGGAGCTTGCGGAAACCATGCCCAAGACTTTAACCGCCCACACCGGTATGGATGCGCTCACCCACGCGGTAGAAGCGTATGTTTCTACGCTCAACTCACCCTTTACCGATCCGCTGGCGCTCAAAGCCATCGATATGGTGTTTACATACCTGCCTGCTTCCTTTGAAGGCGATATGAGCGCACGTGAGCAGATGCACTATGCGCAGTGCTTGGCAGGCATGGCATTTACAAACGCGCTCCTGGGCATTGTCCACTCCATGGCCCATAAGACTGGCGCAGCCTTCTCCACCGGCCATATCCCGCACGGCTGCGCAAACGCCATCTACCTCCCCTATGTCATCAAATATAACGCAAAAGCGGCGCTTGGCCGGTATGCGGATATCGCCCGCTATGTGGGTATCACCGGCAAAAATAACTTTGAACTTGTCAAGAACCTTTGCGCAAAGATTGATGAGTACAATCTCATGCTCGGTATTCCCAACAGCCTTGCCGCGTTTGGCATTGTAGAGGCAGAGTTCAAAGAGAAGGTAACAGATATCGCAGCCCTGGCCGTTGGCGATGCCTGCACCGGCTCCAACCCGCGCGCCATTACGCCCGCGGAGATGGAAAAGCTCCTTACCTGCGCGTACTACGGCACCGAGGTGGATTTTTAAAGTTAGAGCTTTGTGCCTGATCCCACTGCTCATTTTTCAGTGTAAGATAAGCAGAAAACAAAGCGAATGTGATGCACAGAGCCGCCTTGCCGCGGCTCTTGCTTTTCAGACAACCCAATACCGGTCCCCTGTGGTATGATGAATATATACTCTATCCGAAAGAAGGCAGACACATCATGGCAGATTATCTGCGGCTGAAAAAAGCAAACTGCAAAAACTGCTACAAATGCATCCGGCACTGCCCGGTAAAGTCCATCAGCTTTTCGTCCAACCAGGCGAACATCGTGGCGGATGAATGCATTTTGTGCGGACACTGTTTTGTGGTATGCCCGCAGAACGCAAAAGAGATCCGCAACGATGTTGCGGCTGCAAAAGCGCTTCTTGCAAGCGGCGCGCCGGTATACGCAAGCGTTGCGCCCTCGTTTGTTGCAAACTTTCCGGGTGCCACCATAGAGAGCATACAAGATGCACTCTTAATGCTGGGCTTTGCGGGGGCGGAGGAAACCGCCATAGGCGCGACGATCGTCAAACAGCGGTATGACGAGCTGGTACACGAGCACGCGCAGAGCGTAATTCTTTCCTCCTGCTGCCCCACGGTGAACCTGCTGATACAAAAATACTATCCGGAAGCGCTCCCCTGCCTTGCGCATGTCATTTCCCCCATGCAGGCGCACTGCAAGCTGTTAAAAGAAACGCATTCGCAGGCCCGCACGGTGTTCGTCGGCCCCTGCATTTCTAAAAAGGCCGAGGCGGAAAGTTACCCGGGGATAGTCGATTGTGTGCTGACATTTGAAGAGCTTGCTGAATGGCTGTCTGAAAAAGGCGTAACGGTTGCGTCTGGGATAGATACTTCCTCACACGGACGAGCCCGGTTTTTCCCCACCACGGGCGGTATTCTCAAAAGTATGGCAGCGGACGATCCGGCGTATGAGTACATTGCCGTGGATGGCATTGAAAACTGTAAGCGCGCGCTCGAGGATGTAGTGGAAGGCAGGCTCCAAAATTGCTTTGTAGAGCTTTCTGCCTGCACGGGCAGCTGTGTGGGCGGCCCCGCTATGGAAAAAGCACATTGTACCCCAGTTGCTGATACCCTCTATGTGAACCACTACGCTAAGAAAACGGATTTCCCGGTGCAGATGCCCCAAAAAGAGTCGCTATATAAAGACATTCCGTTCTTAGGGGTGCATCGACTGAATCCCGGCCGGGCAGATATTGAAGAGATTTTGCGCAAAATCGGTAAGACAAGGCCGGAACACGAGCTCAACTGCGGCTTTTGCGGCTATAACACATGCCGCGAGAAGGCGGCCGCCGTACTTCTGGGTAAGGCCGATCTTTCCATGTGCCTGCCCTATTTAAAGGAGCGGGCGGAGAGCTTTTCGGATGCCATCATCAGCAACACGCCCAATGGCATCATCGTGATCAACGAGTCGTTCGAGGTGCAGCAGATCAACCGCGCCGCACTGGAAATGATGAATATCCGCCAGGCAGAGGATATCCTTGGCGAGCAGGTGGTGCGCATCCTCGACCCACAGGTGTTTTTCGAGGTACTCTCACAAAAGAGGCCTGTGCTGGAACGCCAGACCTACCTTGCCGACTATAGGCGCTATGTGGCGCAATCCGTGCTGTATGACAGCGCAAGCCATGTGCTCATCTGCATCCTGCGGGATGTGACGGAACTGGAGCTGCAGCGGCAGCAAAAAGAACAAATGCGCAAAAAGACGATTGAAACAGCAGACCAGGTTATGGAAAAGCAAATGCGCGCCGTACAGGAGATCGCCTCCCTACTGGGAGAGACTACAGCACAGACAAAAGTCGCGCTCTACCAACTAAAGGAACGGCTGGAGGATGAGTGAGCCGTTTTTAGACATTGGCTTCGCGAGCCTCCATAAATATGGCGAAGAGCTCTGCGGCGACCATGTGGAAATCAAAACAAACAGGGAAGGCAGCACGGTTATCGTTCTTGCGGATGGTTTGGGCAGCGGTGTGAAAGCCAGCATACTTTCTACGCTTAGCGCAAAAATCATCTCCACCATGATTGCGGAGGAAATGAGCGTGGAGGAGTGTGTGAATACCATCGCCGCCACATTGCCGGTGTGCGGCGAGCGCAACATTGCGTACTCCACGTTCACGATACTGCGCATCAAAAACAACCGCGAAGCTGAGCTGTACCAGTACGATAACCCGCCCGCGGTCTTCATTCGAAGCAACGACGCATTTCCATACCCCATCGAACAGGAGGAGATGGGCGGCAAGCTGATTTATAGAACCAAGATGGAGTTCATCCCCGGGGATACGCTTGTGCTGTTTTCCGACGGCGCGCTTTATGCGGGCGAAGGAACTGCGCTCAATTACGGATGGCAGCAGGAGGATATTGTCACTCTCTTAAAAAAGCTCTGCCCTCCCTTACGCAGCGCAAAAACCATCAGCACACTGCTTCTGGAGCATATTGGGCTTCTGTATGGCGGAAAACCGGGAGACGATACGACCGTCTGCACCGTCCGTTTGCGCAGCAGCGCTGCCGTCAACCTCTTTATCGGGCCTCCGAAAAATTCGGATGACGATGAAGCCGCACTCTCTGCGTTTTTTAAACAGAGCGGCAAACACATCATCTGCGGGGGCACAACAGCTTCCATTGCCGCACGTTACCTCAAACATCCGCTCGACGAGGGCTGTGCACCTGGGCTCGATGAGGACATTCCCCCGCTTTCAAAATTAGCGGGCACAGACCTGGTCACGGAAGGGATCATAACATTAGGCAGGGTTCATCAATACATCGAAGATTTCATTGGAAAAAACCAACTCTATGCCGAATGGGGCATAGTTACGGATGGCGCATCCCTGCTTGCGCAGGCATTGCTTGAAGAAGCAACGGATATTCATGTCTTTATCGGCAGGGCCGAAAATGCGGCAAACAGACGAGCAGAACTGCTTTCCGGCTTTTCGTGCAAAGAAGAACTGTTGGACTCGCTTCTAAATTTACTGCGCCGGGCCGGTAAACGCGTGACGGTACAATATTTTTGACCAGAATGATGCGCGGTTGAATGGGATACAGAGGCCTATTTTCTGCCAGGGCCAGTATAGGCCAGCCTTATGGGCGGAATAGATTGTCCACGATCTATCAAAAAAGGCTTGCAATTCACTTCCTGCTTTAGTATAATTATTTTCGCTGCGATGAGCAGAATGTATATCTGGGTGTGGCGCAGTTTGGTAGCGTGCTTGAATGGGGGTCAAGAGGCCGGAGGTTCAAATCCTCTCACCCAGACCAACGTAAAAAGTACCGTAAACTCTAGGGTTTCGGTGCTTTTTTCCTCTTTAACGTACTTTTTGACTGATCGGATGTCATTCCGGCAACTTTTTGGCAACTTAGTATTTAATTATGTTTCACGCAGTACAGAAATTATTTACTGAGCCACATACCACTCGCCGGCATCCTAGTAGATACATCTGTTGTCCTGCAACCTTTACCACAAACTGCACAGCTCCAAGCTCAAGCTCCTTTCTTGCCGCCTTTGTCCGAAATCGGAGGCGGCGCGGCAAACAAAAAGGCCTTGCTTTCACGCAGGCCCTTCTTGATTGCGTAGAAAAACCGCCTAGCTTTGCTCGGGCGGTTATGGCGTTTCGTCCGGATTTTCAATTACCATCTTCAAGAGGCCTTTCTCAACAACGCTCAAAGGAACTTCGCCGCCTGGTATCAGGGGTACGTCGGATGGCAACATTTCCTTTACCGCTATAAGCGGGGCATTTATATCGTCTCGTTTCATGTAGCACGCCTCCGCGCCTATCTTAACTCCTTCGTAATAGGCAGCGCCATTAGTATGGATCCTGCAAGGCGGTTTAATCATCAAACTGGATTGTATCCCAGTAAATATCCCTTGAAGAAAACTCAAAGCGTGCGTTACGCTCTCGCGTCTCGTCTCTCACCTGTGTCATTTCCTCGATAAACCGAGAGCGCATCTCCTCGGGCATGGTCGGTTCTATGTGAAGCACATTATCAGGTGAAATATAGTATTTGCCCATTGCATACAAAAACTCAATTCCATATGACACTCCCATCACCTCACATCAAAGACTTTAAGTACTCTACTACATTTCGGGCAATGCTGGATATCCGCTCCCCATACCTACACCAACCGCGAGACACGCGCCTATGCCGCCCAACATGGCGACGATGGCGGGCCACTTGATGCCGCCCGGTAATCGCCTGCTTGCCGGTCTCCGCACGGCCTCGACGAGCACGGCCTGCATTTGATACAATAGGAAAGAATCAAGTAGGCTTCTGCCAGGTAGTTGGTGTGGTCTGAACGCTAACCTAAGGAGACTAAAGTTATGGGTATACCCAATCCACAAATATCAAAGGAACTCTCTCGGGTAGATGATTTTTCTACCTATGTGCAAGATTTTCTATCTGACGAAAAATCAATTTCCGCAATTGAAATCTATGCGGTTCAAGTTGAAAACACGGACTTCTTCCGATTCGAAATTCGAGCAAGCATTTTCGAGAATTGCACCTTCCATAATTGCAACTTCGAAAACGCTACTTTTATGGATATCATATTTCAGTCTTGCGATTTTTCAAACAGTAAATTTTCAGGTGCTTATTTTGAGCGATGCCGATTTGTAAATTGCAAATGCGTTGGTGTGGATATGCGCGATACGGTGATAAAGCAAACCACTTTTGAGCAGTCCAATTTTCGATATTCGTATTTCGACAAAACCAAAATCACCGATGTTCTATTCGATCATATCGATTTCACTGAATCGTCCATGGCTGAAGCAAAATTAAAAAGATTTGAAGCAAAGGGGTCAAGATTTATCAAAAACAACTTTTTCAAGACAATGCTGGCTTCCATAGATTTTACCGGCAATGAATTCATCATGCCAATCGTATCCTCTCCTCCTGCAGAGTTAAGAGGGGTTATCATCGACATGTTCCAAGCAGCGGATTTGATTGGAATTTGGGGCGTTATTGTTAATCGGTAAATAAATATCAACCATCGATTGCTTCTAAATCCATCTAATCAAATGTTCTTCTCCACAAACCACCTTCCATCCTCATCAAAAAGGAAGATGACTTTGCCGCTTATCTCACACGTATAGCGCATCCCTACACCTCCCGCTTTCAGGCTGGCTGCCCGGCGGATGTCCAGGATGTCGTTTATGAGTATCTTTTTCCCATCCTCCCAGATAAGGCCAAGCGGCTTCTTCTTGCCCTCGGGATTAATGAGTGCCAGCACGCTGACATACACCTTTGCGGATTGTTCCATATGGCCCCCTCTCCTCTATGCAAAATATCCAACCGGATGTATGACGTGGTCCCCCTTGGCGTTAAACTGCTTAAGTGAAGGATCTGTACCCATAACCGCGCGCGCAATAGAATAATGCCCGAATCGGCGCCGGATATCGTCTATGGTTCGCTCCAAGCTTTCCTGCCGCTCACGCTGCAGCTCATCGCCGTACATGGTCAACTGCACATTCTCATGCGCGCTGACAAGGTCACATGCTCTGACGCCAATACTGCGTAAGGGACGATCCCACCGATAATTCTGCTCCAGCAGTTTCATAGCGGCAGCGCAGATCTCCCCGGATATGCATGTACTTTGCGGCAGTTTCATCTGTCGCTCAAAATGGATCAGAGTATTGTCACGCACCCCAATTTGGACAGTACGGCCCTTTAACCCCTGTTCCCGTAAGCGAGCCGCTACGCTCTCGGCAAGATTGTAGAAAACAATCTTAGCGTCCTGGGCGTTGTTAATATCCCGCGGCGTGGTGGTGGAGTTACCAATACTTTTGATAACCGCCTCGTTCCCAACGCAAGCCACAGGCGTTGCATCCCATCCGTTTGCAAAGGTATGGAGAACGTATCCCCACTTGCCAAACCAATCATGGAGGACATCCGGAGGGGTGTTTGCAATACCTCCAATCGTAGTAATTCCTCGCCCATAAAGCTTACGCTGTGTAGAGCGGCCAACATAAAGCAGGTCTTCTGCCGGAAGCGTCCACACCTTCTGCCTGAAATCATCTTTGGTAATAACCGTTACCGCATCGGGCTTCTTCATATCGCTTCCCAACTTGGCGAATATCTTGTTCCAGGATACGCCGATGCTCACCGTGATGCCCATCTCCCGCTTTACGCGCTGGCGAATTTCTTGGGCAATCTGCTCCCCGCTCCCAAATAGATGCTGGCTGCCCGTGATGTCGAGCCACGCCTCGTCAAGGCCAAAGGGCTCCACCTGATCTGTGTATTCAGCAAACAACGCGCGAATTATACGGCTAAAGCGAAGGTATAAAGAATAATTGGGCGGCAGCACGATCAATCCTGGGCACTTCTGTTTCGCTTGCCAGATGACCTCACCCGTCTTGATTCCGAATGGCTTTGCCTCCTGGCTCTTGGCGAGCACAATGCCGTGGCGAGCCTCAACGTCACCGCCAACGACAACCGGTTTCCCGCGCAGCTCCGGTCGGTGTAAAATCTCGATGTTGGCGTAGCAACTGTTGATATCAACGTGCAAAATACTTCGCTCCACGTCTGTTTGCTCCTTGTTCTTACTCTTTTAGAACGTATGTTCGTATTTAGAGTATATGACTCCAGATAGCTTACCGTCAACAGGTAATTGTTTACGGTTACAGAAGCTGTGCTATTATTAAAATGAGGTGAGCCAATATGTGCGGAAGATATTATATAGAGATTGCAGAGCCGGAATTACGTGCAATTGTCGAGGAGGCACAGGGCTTATCAGGTACGCCCTTGAACACCGGTGAGATATTCCCCACCAACATCGTGCCGGTTATAACCGCTGACGGAAAACCACTCGCTATGAAGTGGGGTTTCGCGCGGTTCGATGGTAAGGGACACATCATTAACGCCCGCAGCGAAACTGCAGCCGGAAAAACAATGTTCCGGAGGCTGCTGCATGAAGGGCGTTGTTTAATTCCCGCATCCAATTACTTTGAATGGGAGACCATGCCCGATGGTAAGAAACAGAAATATGCAATATCAACAGATAAGCCCTTGATGTATATGGCAGGGCTGTATCACTATGAAAAGGGTTCCAAACTGCCCTCATTTGTAGTTCTGACGAAAGAGGCTACAGAAGATTTACGCCATATCCACAATCGTATGCCGGTTATCATTTCTGCTGAAGAGCAAATAAACTGGCTGGATGGAAATTCGGGTTTATTCATAGAGCAGAATGCAGAGATGAAGCACAGGAAGGCGTAATAAAAAAGAGCCCGCCACATAGTGGCGGGACTTTGCTTTTCTACTTGTTTGTTTTTAACCCCAAATACGCTCATTTTGCCCACCCATGCAGTCAGACAAACGCCTATGCCGCTCACCATGGCAACACCTGTCACCACTTGATGCCGGTAAATCGACACCGGGGCAGCTTGGTCATGGGAAATGGCAGGTCACGCCAGATTCATTGCATGCATACGCTTGGCAAATTATACTTGAGCCAAGAGCAAAGGAAAGGATGGCGTTATGGAAATAAAGCTGATCATTGACGAAAGTCCCGCATATAAGGACCCGGAAATCATCCTTCGATGCGAACGGGTGGAGGGAAGTTTAAGAAAAATCGTGGAGTACATACGCGTCCGTTCGGACACTATCCCGATCAAGGCGGATGGAATCCCGCGCCCTCTCCCGCTTTCAAACGTCTTTTACTTCGAATCGGTGGATAAAAAGACATTTGTATACTGTTCAAACAATGTCTATGAGTGTGCACAAACGCTGACCGAACTGGAAAAGAAGCTATCAGGCAGTACGTTTGTCAGGATTTCTAAAAGCTGCATTGTAAACACGGTTCTCATCAAAAGCGTAAAGCCCTTGGACAATCACCGTCTAAAAGCGCTCTTGCGAAACGGCGAGGCACAAATTATTAACCGGCATTACGTAAATATGCTTAAAGAAAAATTAGGTTTATAGGAGGAAGCAAAATGAAGAATGTAACGAAGTATTTCAAAATCTGGGCACAGGCGTTTGCCCTGATCATACTTGTTCTTGCAGCAATCAAGATGATCGAGGGGGATGCGCAGTTAAAGCTCAGTGCCATCTTGCAGATCGCCGGTGCGGCGGCGCTGTTTTTGTTCATCGATATGCTGATCATGTCCCGCGTTAACGTTAAGTCGACAGCCGGTTATATTGCTGCCGAATTGGCTATTCTGCTCCCCTGTTATTTGGCCGCGGGGTGGATTTTGAACTGGTATGACAAAAGCGCGGCAGGGTGCGCCGTTTTCCTCGGAGCATTTTTTGCAATATATGCACTGATATTTGCGGTTCAGCGGCAACAACTTAAAGCGGATGCACTTAGGATAAATGAAAAGCTCAAAGAATACGCCGAGAACAGCAAAAATGAATAGAGCCCGTTTCTAGGCGGCGCCACAAGAAATAAATCAAAGGCTACTCGTGCCTGCCGGGGTTAAGCGGAATACTTGACAAAGCGCATAAAATACATATAATTGGAACGTAGTTTTAAATATGGTTAATTTTGCGGGGAAGTAACCATAGGAAAGGAGTATTCAATGGAAAATCAAATTGTTTTGAAAGGAAATGCAACAAAACGCATTTGCTTATTTCTAGCTGTTATCAGCGGGAATTTGTTCCCGGTACAGCATGTTACAAAATCACACAAGTATGAAGAAGAGGGTATAGGTAAATTCCTATGTTTTATCAAGAATATCAGTTGGGAGGCACATTTCGGCCCGCCAACGAGTTGGATACTTACTGCAGGCTAGAAGGGTTGGAACCGCTTTATATCCGCAGTATTTTAGAAAAAGAGCGTATGCGAAAGCTCGTTGCATACATTAGCGGAACAAGGAGAAAACGCGTGGATGAAGAGGACCGGGCGTGTGCCACGGAGGAATTGATTTCAACGAAGAGCTAGGCTCTTAGGACCATTGGGGATGATTGACAAGATTCTCAAAGTTTCATTCTCCGTTTTCCTGCCATCTAAAGCCTCCTGTTGTAGTTAGTCCTACAACAGGAGGCTTTTTCGAAAGCAGAGTTTCTCCTATGTAAGCCAATCAGACGGTCAAGGAACGGCCTTTAGAATGGCCCATATCGCGTTTTTGAAGCCGCGATG
>JAEXTB010000244.1 GCA_023453725.1 Bacillota bacterium
GGCCAGCGCTTACGAGTGTAATCGGGAGGCCGCGGAACGCCTGCGGAACCTTGGAGGACACCAGACGCTCCCGTATGCCTGCAATCAGCACGATGGCAAGCAGGAACCCAATCCCTGAAAACGCGCCAAAGAGCACGCTCTTAATAAGATCATACTGCCCTGCGGCATTGAGCGCAACCACGCCAAGAACGGCGCTGTTTGCCATAACGAGCGGGAAATAGAGCCCCAGATCCACATGGTTCTTCTTCACCGCCGACTGGCCTGCAAACGTCAGCGCCGCAATTACGGCAACGTAGCAGAAGGTGGAAAGATAGGTTGCCGAAAGCGGTGCAAGCACCCACTGATCAACTGCGAACCCGATGAACGCCGCCAACGTCATAATGACCGTTACCGATACGCCCATGCCCGCTGCAGCCTTCACACGATCACCGCCGCCGGAGAAAGGAAGAACGCCAAGCGCCCGGGAAAAAATAAAGTTGCTTGTGATAACGCAAGCTACCATGAAAAGCAGCGCCTCACCAATGCCAGAAAAGCCTTCCAACGTCATGCCTTGGCACCCCCTTCTTGCGTTTCTTCCGAAGTCTTGCCTTTGCGGATAAAGTAGTTGACGATGCCATAGAGCACACCCAGCAGGACAAAACCGCCGGGCACAGCCTTTAATATCAGCATCGGCTCAAAGCCTTCGCCGAATACCGCGGTGCCAAACAGCGTGCCGTAGCCCAGAAGCTCGCGCACAGCGCTCAGAACAAGGAGCATCAGCGTGAACAGCAAGCCGGTCATGAGGCCGTCGACACCCGCGGAGATCATGTGCGGCTTTTCATCCGCGCCATACACGCGGGTAAGGAGCATACAGCTGATCGCCATCAGCGGGATGTAGATGCCAAGAGTCGCGCTCAGTTCAGGAAGGAACGCGGCAAGAAGCATCTGCACCACGGATACGAACGCGCCGATAATCAACGCATAGGCGAACGGGCGGACATGTTCACTTAAAGCGCCGCGCACAAGCGCGATGATCTTATTGGAGCAAATCAACGCAAGCGCCGTAGCCAACCCAAGTCCCAGCCCGTTCATTGCATTAGCGGTGACAGCAAGCGTTGCGCAAGCTGCCAGTGCTAAACGGAACGCCAGATTTTCCGGCAGAATGCCGCCAAAGAAGGCGCTGACCATTTTCTTCTGTTTCATGCTTTTGCCTCCTGTACGGACGAACCATATACCTTGGGGCGCATGTATTTGTCAATGAGCGGGGTAACAAGGTTCATCAGCAGTATCGCATAGGTAACGCCTTCGGGATAGCTGCCGTAGGCGCGGATAATGGATACGATCACGCCGCAGCCCAGCGCGAACCATGCTTGTCCCTTAATGGTCATGGGGCTCGTCGTATAATCCGTCGCCATGAATACGGCGCCAAACATCACGCCGCCGGAAAGAATGGCTTGAAGCGCGTTTCCGTCAAACGTGAATGCGCCCTGCGGACCCATGACCCATGCAAGCAGCGCCGTCACGCCAAGGAATATCACCGGAACATGCGGGAATATTACCCTTCTTGCGAAGAGGTAGACAAGACCGATCAATATGGCGACCTTGCTCACTTCCCCGATGCACCCGGGAATGTTGCCCAGGAACAAATCCATGTTGCTCGCCTGATACCCGGCAAGCACCGTGGGGGAAGAAACCGCGTCCACACCGGAAAACCCGGTGGGGAGCGTGAACCGCGTGAGGTGCACGGGCCAGGACGCAAGCAGTATTGCGCGCCCGACAAGCGCCGGGTTTAAGAAGTTATCGCCAATGCCGCCAAAGAGCTGCTTGACAAGTATAATGGCAATTGCGCTTCCCAGCACGGCAAGCCACCAAGGTGCCCCGACCGGGAGGTTTAGCCCAAGCAGCAGGCCCGTTACAAGCGCGGAAAGATCGCCCACGCGTACGGGCAGCTTCATCAGCTTCTGCCAAACAAACTCTGCAAGCACAGCGGAGGCCATGCTCAGCACAAGAAGCAGGAGCGCCTTGAGCCCAAAGAAGTATACGCCCGCAAGCGACGTCGGTATTAAGGCAATGACCACATCCAGCATCAGGCTCCTGGTACTATCCGCCTTATGGATGTGAGGGGCGGGAGATAGCTTGAAGTTCATTTTTTTGCACCTCCCCTTTGCGCGGCAATAATCTGATCCTTCGCAATTTTGAATGCGGATGTAAGCTGCAGCCTTGCCGGGCAGCCGAACGAGCAGCTTCCGCATACGATACAATCCAATACGTTTTCGACCTCGGCGCCTGCAAGATCGCCCGCCTGGCAATAATGCTTGAGCTGGTACGGCCTGAGTCCCGCGGGGCAGACCGCAACGCAGCGCGCACAGCGGATACAGGGGTTCTCTTCAAACAGCTTGGCGTCTTCTTTGCAGTAAACCACGATGCCGTTTGTCGCTTTTGTCATGGATACTTCATCGCTTGGCGCCGGGATACCCGTCATAGCGCCGCCAGCGGTGATCTTGCCGGGGTCTTTGGAATATCCGCCGCATTCCTTGATGGCGTCGGCAAATATGGTGCCAACGCGCAAACGGAGGTTCGCGGGTTTGTTGACGCAGCCTGTCACAGTGGTAATACGGGAAACGCAAGGCCGCCCGGTGATAACAGCCTCCGCAATGGACGCTGCCGTGCCGACATTGAGTACGATCACGTGCGCGTCAAGCGGCAGTTTCTTTTGGGGAACCTGCCTGCCTGTTACAGCCTGTATGAGCTGCTTTTCACCGCCCTGTGGGTACTTGGTGACAAGCTCTGCCACCTCTACGCCTTCGCGGCCCTGCGCGGCTTTTTTCATAAGCGCGATGGCCTCGGGCTTGTTGTCCTCAATGGCGATAACGCCGCGCTTGACGTTCAATGCGCGCATGGCAGCCCGAAGCCCGTCCACTATTTTATTAGAATGCTCCAACATCAGGCGGTAATCTGCCGTCAGATGTGTTTCACACTCCGCGCCGTTTAATATGATGGTGTCGCAGTACATGCCTTCGCGCACGGTCAGTTTCACATGCGTGGGGAAGCAGGCGCCGCCCATACCGCAGATACCGGCATTTTTGACGGCGGGGATGATCAGGGAGGGATCCACCGTCTCCACATCGCCGTAGCCTACAAGACCCTCTACCCATTCGTCCTTGTGGTCATTTTTAATGGTGACGCACATTACGGGGTTGGGAGAAAGCTGCTGTTTGAGAGAAACGTCAATGACCTCACCCGATACGCTCGAATGAACGGGCAGCCCCAAGGGGCCTACCGGCTCGCCGATCATTTGGCCTAGCTTGACATAATCCCCCTTCTGTACACAGGGAGAACTGGGCGCGCCCAAATGCATGCCCATCAGAATACATACTGTATCCGTTACGAAGTCCCTCACCGGGAGATCCTTCGTGGGGAGCTTGCCTTCATGCACATCATGCATGGGAAAAACGCCACCCTTAAAGGTTAGCTTTGGCAAAGCTGACACCATCCTTTCCGTACTTTCCGTAAAACTATTCTATACAACAAAAAAGGGTATGCTCACCCTTTCCTGAAAGAACCATATTCATTGAGCAAGCCTTATTACAACGCATTTTCATTTCCCCGTTAAAATCCGTTAGTATTATAACATGCCACCTGTGGTTTTGCATCAATAATTTGCTGAATAATTATCAATTGCCCGCACCACCTTAATGGCATGCAGACAAATGATAAGCCGCCGCGCATCCCATTTTATATAGCAGCTTTTTGCACCGGCATTGCCAACGGGCTGTTTGGCGCGGGCGGCGGCATGCTTGCCGTTGTGGTATTGGAGCGCCTGTGCAAGCTCAAAAGCGAAGACGCGCATGCGACCGCACTGATGGTGATGCTGCCGCTTTCCATTATCAGCATTGTCGTGTACCTGCTGCGCGGCGCAATCCGTTTTGACTTTGTCCCGATTGTAACACTGGGGGTGCTCCCCGGCAGCTTACTCGGCGCGAAGCTTCTGGGTAAGATGCGCTCAGTATGGATTGACCGTCTGTTTGCGCTGCTGATGCTCGCGGCGGGCATTCGCCTGGTACTATGAGCACGGTATGGTATTTTCTCGCCGGATTGTTTTCCGGCGTGCTCTCGGGCATGGGCATGGGCGGCGGCACGGTGCTCATCCCGATATTGACGCTGTTTTTAAGCATGGACCAACACGCAGCACAGGGCGTCAATATGCTTGCATTTTTGCCGGGCGCAGCGCTTGCGCTTTTTATCCACCGCCGGGACGGACGCCTGAAGGCAAAAACCGCGCTCCCGCTGCTCCTTTGGGGGGTCATCGGCGCAATCGGCGGTGCTTTCCTTGCAACATGCCTCGATGCGCAATGGCTCAAAAAAGCGTTCGGCGTGTTTTTGATCGCGCTTGCGTTGTTTCAATTTTTTCAGGCCAAAAAGAAAAAGCAATAGTGTTTTGGGATATTGCCCAACAAAGAAAGCCCGGCGACTAAGCCGGACTTTCCTAATCAAAATGTTTATTTCCCGCTTTCCTGAAAATTGATCAGCGGCGCGTTGACAGCGATCTTATTGATATTCACCGTCTGATCGAGCAGCTCCTTGCGGAATATGCGCGTATCCTTGGGGGCATTGATGCCAAGGCGCACGCGGTCTCCGTCCACGGACACCACCTCTATCGTGATATCGGGGCCGATCGAAAGTATCTCACCGGCTTTGCGTGACAGAACCAGCATCCGCTTCCCCTCCTTTCAATTTCCGCATGACCGCGTCATAGATCGGAAACCGCACGGGAAGATCCGCCGCATCGATCACGATCTGTTTGCCTGCGCCAAGCTTCAGGTTGATGATAATGGGCGCGGCCAGATTGACCGTCATTTTTTCAATTGTTTCGGGAATAACCACGACATTAAGAATGAGCAGGTCATTGTTGTGATCGACCTCCAAATCCTTCAATTCGTTTTCCCGGATTTCAATATAGTAATCCTCCAGCAGTTCAAAGGGGATCACCACCGGAAGGCATATATACTTGTTCTCTGTGGATTGCAGCCAATACAGCGGCTTTGTTTCGTTGATCTCCAGTATGATAAATTTGTGCAGTTCTTCAAACCCCGGTATCCCGTTGGGGAAATCTATGATCTTGCTGTCATTCAAGTCAAACTCCCCAAACCTGGCCGTTTCGATCAGCATTGCATGAACCCCCTCAATTTAAAAGAAAAGCAAACAGATTATATTTCCTGATCCACTTTGACGCCCACAGCGCCTGGTATATGTTCCAAATTGACTCTGATTTTCACAAGCGGTCTGTTCCTTAAGCGTACTTCCACCGCATAAGGTTCCCATTCGATTTGGGGGCGAAAATCCTTATCCCACTCAATCTGCAAAACAGGATCCGTCCATTCTATGGTGCAATACCCGGGATCCCACTCAATACGGGCTTTTTCCTTGGGCATCAGCCCAATGTTGAGCTCCGGCATGTCCTTTACGGAAACGGAAACCGCAATTTTTTCAAACGCTGCAGGATCCGTCACATCTTTTAATATATCCCCGCGTTCCACAATGGAACGGATTGCGTCCCAAGCTTTTTGTTTCCCTTTTTCCGCAAACTCTTTGCTTAGTTGAAAAGGAGATGCAGCGCCGCTGCTTGCCCGTACCTCATCCCAGTTGATATCAAACGAAGGCAATTTCCGTTCAATCTTCATTTTGGGAAGGCTGCGGTTGATTTTAAAGGTAGGCCGCTTGTGTTCGATGTACATTTTAGCGGGGCGTGATGTAACTTCAATCACGGCACGCTCGGTATGAATGCTAAGCGAATTCATTATACCACACCCCCGCTTCTTACTTCAAATAGTCAACAAGAGTTGGCTGTATAATATTGGAGCCAATTTTTAAAGCAAACAGATAAACCGATTCGGCCATCTTGTAGCGCATGATCGCATCAGCCTGATCGACGTCCTCCACCTTGGATTTGATATCCGTATAATTGATCTCATCATCTTCGTACCGGTTCTCAATCATGGTGAGGCGGTTGTTCCTCGCGCCAACCTCCGCAGTCGTTGACATGACGTCAGCCTGCGCATTTTGGAACTTTGCAATGTATGCGCTGAGTTCTTCTGAGGAAGCGCCGTTCGAAAGGGCGTCGCCGAACTCCTGAAACAGGTTGTAGATGTTGCTCGTGCCGCTTCCCAATAATTGAATGCCGTTGATTGTAGCGGTGATTGTCATATTGTAGCCGAGTTCTATGTTGGTATTTTGCCCGGCCTGCTCCTGCAGAGCCGCACTGTTGACCGTTACATCAAGGCCGTTGTATAAAAGATTACCCCCAGCATCCACGGTAAAAGGTTCTTTGGAGGAATTATAGCCGCCGAAAACATACTGGTTGGAAACCTTTGTATTACCAAGATTGAGGATGTGGTCTTTTAACTGCGCGATCTCCGCCGCGGCGGCTTCGCGATCCCCTTCTTCATAGGTATCGGATGTGGCCTGCACCGCGCGCTCATACGCGGTCTGCAGCATCTTGTTAAGCTCCTTCAACGCGGTTTCGGTCTGCTTTAAAATATCCTGCGCAGAGCCGACATTCTCTTTATATTGTTCAAGCCGCGCGAGCTTGACGCGGGCATTCATGCTGCCCAGAACCCCCACCGGATCGTCCGAAAGCTTGGTGATCCGCTTGCCGGTTGAGAGCTGCGTCTGGTAATTCTGCATGGCGGTAAGGTTGCTATTCAGATTCGTCAAAAACGAACTCGTCATCATGTTTGTGGTAATGCGCATGCAGGATCCCTGCCTTTCTTTGATCTCTACGAACTTACTTCTATCTGCCGACGATTCCTGTACCGTTAATGAGCTTATCGAGCGCCTCGTCAATGGATGTAATCACGCGGGAGGAGGCGTTGTACATATGCTGATATTTCATCAGCTGCACCATTTCCTCATCGACGGAAACCCCGGAAACCGACTCCTTGCGGCCCTCAAGATTGCTTACAAGGGCTTGTTGGCTGGTGAGCATGTTGGCGCAATGCGCGCTGCCCACGCCCAGTTCCACCACAAGGTTCTTCAGATATCCTTCAAAGCTGGTGTTGCCCATGGTAACGGACGATGTGCCCAAAGCCGCAAGCTTCAGGGCATTTTCATTGTTCTTGGTCTGAGGATCCGAAGAAGAAAGAATGATCTCTTTGCTGGAAGCCGCAATCTGATACACATCGTTCAAAACGGCATCGGAAAGCGCAAAGTTTCCGGCATTGAGCGAAGCGTAATCCTCTGTTCCGCCAGAAGTATCCACATCAAACAGGTAGACTCCCGTCTGGGAAGCCACCGAATCGTGCGGCATGGTCCAGCCTTGCTTATTGACGTCGTTGAACTGCTTGGCAATGCTGCGCGCAAGTGTGTTCAACCCCTCAATCAGGTAAGGAATGCCGATATTGTCGGCCGTATTGCCATCTCGCAGCTGCTTGTAGCCGGCGAGTTCGCCGTTTGTATAATTGACGGGCGTTTCCGCCGCATCATCCATGTGTACGGAATAATTCCCGGTTGCGTCGGCTTTGACCTTTAAGCCGTAGGACGCTCCGTGATCCACCACGGTATTGCCCGCAATGCTGACCGAGAGAAGCCCCTGAGAATCGGTGGAATATTCCATATCCGTCAGTGTGGACAATTCATCCAGAAGCAGGTTGCGCTTATCCCGAAGATCGTTCGCGTTTTCACCGCTGAGCTCAAACGTCTGTATGCTCAGGTTGAAATCCGCAATTGATTTTGTTATTTCATTGATGCGGTCAACCGTCACGCTGATGGAATCATTCATCTGCGATTTCAGGTCGGTCAACTGCTTGTAGTAATGGTTGAACGTTTGGGTCAGCGTAATTGCCGTCTGCTGCACATTTGTACGGATTTCTTTGCTCACGGGGTCCTTGGAGAGCTCCTGAACGCTGTCAAAGAAATCAGCAAGTGAATTGGAAAGGCTGGAAGTCTTCGTTTCGTTAAAAAGCGATTCGATATACTCCATTTCCGTTGCGCGGGTTTCCCATTGGCCGAGGCTGGAGTTTTCGCCCCTGAGCGCCCGGTCTACATATTTGTTGCGCAGCTGTTCAACAGCCTGTACATCCACGCCTCTTCCCACTGCGCCGTTTGCAAGCGGAAGATACCTTGCCGTCAAAGCGCCAGGTTCAATAGAGACAAGAGAAAGGCGCTGCCGCGTATAGCCCGCCGTATCCGCATTCGCAATGTTGTGGCCGGCAAGGTTAATACCCTTCTGGCTAATAAACAAACCGGTCTTAGCGATTTCCAATCCGTAAAATGACATAATACCTCACGCTTCCTGGTCAATAAACCTTCTTCCTGAATCAAACTCCGGGTTCGCATAGCCGGAACTGGCGTACGTTCCACCCACCGGCTTGGACTGCATCAGAATATCCATACAAAAGGAGGTATATTGAAGCTGCATCTGCAACAGGTTTTGATTCAGATCATTCAGTGCGGAAAGTTCGCGTATCACTTCCTGATAGCGTCCCCGCAGACGGTCAAGCTCGCCGCGTTCCTCGGTTGGAATGTCCCTTACAATATAATCAAACGTGATCTTTCCGTCATAACCGGTTGCCTGGGCAGCGCGGTCAAACAGATTCTCTCTCCGGGCGGATGCGTCATGCAGGCGGCTAAGAGCTTCATCCTCCAGCTTCACAAGCATGCTCAACTCGTCCAAGTCGTTTTCAATCAGTGCAATTTTCTTGTTTTTCGCGTATTGCAGTAGGCCAACATAAATTTCCAGCTCGCCAGCCATGTAATACTCAAGCTCGTGTATCAGGTCTCGCATGGCAGTACCTCGCTTTTTGCCGGCTAAATGCTAAATTTCAAAAATCTTCTCCGCCACCTTTTCGGCCGGAACAAAGTAAGTGTTGTTTTCAATCTTCTGTTTTATTGAATTGATCCTTGCCGACCTTGCCGGATCCTGTACGTTGAGCGCCTCACGGGCGGATTTCAGCGTTGCGGAAAAAGATTTTGCGGTATTCGAAATCTCCACATGATCCGCCACCATGGGGCGGCTTGTGGTCAGCGGCTGTACCTGCCTAGCACATAGATACTGACTGTAGATCTCCCTTGGAGGGATCGAATTCACTCTCATAATTTCACTTCCCTATCCTATATTTCGCCCACAAACTGCTATCTTCTATTGTTGTCAAAATGCTTGCGTCCCTGATAAGTCATCGAAGCAGACGCCTTTCTCTCAGCTTCCCTAGCCGCATTGAGTTCCGCGGCATTCTCTAAAATCTTAGAGAGGCGGTCCTTACAATCCGAGCATATTTTACCGGCAGGAATTGGCTTGCTACAGTGTTCGCAGAGGATGCTTTCACTTGGCATGTGCAGCGAAAGCCGTTCTTCCTTGAGGAACTGCAGTATGCTCCGCTCGCTCACTCCCGTCTCTTTTGAAATTTCCACAATACCCGCCTGTGGATGGTTATATAGATAATCCCGAACCAGGCGGAATTCCTGATCCAGCCGCTCCTCACATTCCAAGCACATCGCGTTGCCTAAAGACTGGAAAAGCCTCCCGCACATTCTGCATTGTTTTACCTGCATATGAAATATCCTCCATTCATTCGTTGCATCTCATCGCTGTTGTATCAGGTGCGCATGTTGTTGGCCATGGCGGCCATCTCGTCCGCCGTGCGTACAGCCTGCGATGCAAAGGAGAATGCCTTTTGCGCGCGGATCAGCGTCGTCATCTCTGTCGCCATATCCACATTGGAGGATTCAAGATACCCTACGCGTACTTCCGGGTTTTCCAGGGCTTTTGCCTCTCCGGAGGCGGTCGTCGCGCGGAACGTGCTGCTGCCTGCCGCTTCCAACCCTTCATTGTTCAGGAAGGAGGAAATCTTAAGCGTGGCAAACGTGGCTGGCGCACCCGCGGCTGTTCCGCCGGTAGTGCCGCCGGTTGTATTGCTCGCGGTGGCTTGTTTTATAAACAGCTCGCCCTTTTCGTTGATGCTCAGCGTACTCATATCCCCTTCTGGAACCTGAATTTTGCCGCTTTGTCCCTGCACATAACGGCCTTCGGAATCCACCAGGTAGCGGCTGCCCCCTTCTACAGAGAGCGCAAACGCGCCGTTTCTCGTGTAAAGCGCATTGCCGTCCTGATCCTGCAAGGTAAAAAAGCCGTCTTTCGTCAGGCAGAAATCCAAAGGCACGCCCGTCTGCATGGGAGTTCCCAAAGCAAACGATTTATTGATGGACGATACCCGCACGCCTGTCCCGCGCTCAAGACCTACGCCATCGGTAGGCCTTGTCATGGTGTTGTAGAGCGTATCCTTGAAATTGACGCTGCTCGATTTAAACCCTACCGTATTTACATTGGCAATGTTATTCGCAATTACGTCAAGCTGCTGCTGTTGTGCCCGCAGCGCGCTTTTTGCTGAAAAAGATGTCTGCATCATGGCTTAAGGCACCTATACCTTTCCGATGTCATTGACGGCCCGCCCCAGCGTTTCATCGATCATTTTTACAATTCGCTGGCTCGTTTCAAAGCTTCTTGAGGCCGCCATCATGTTGAGCGTTTCGTTTGTAATGTCGGCATTGGATGTTTCCAGACTGCCCTGACGGACGACAACATTTTGGGCATTCTGTGCCTGCTGGTTGTTTTCATTGAGGAACAGGTTGTTCCCCGCTTTTTTCAGGCCCGTCTTATCCGCAAACGAGACAACCCGCAGCGTACCGAGGTTTGTTCCCTGCGCGTTTGTAATGTTCCCGTCCGCATCTACAGTAACGTTCGTTGCATCGATCTTTAGAAACCCATTTGTGCCCATCACACGGTTGCCGTCGCTTGTGACAAGATAACCTTCGTTGTTGATGGTAAAGTTGCCATCCCGCGTGTAGCGATCCCCCGCTGTGGTGGATACGACAAAGAATCCATCCCCGGCAATTGAGAAATCAAGGCTTCTGTCCGTCATTTTTAAGCTTCCCTCGTCAAACGAGGTCACGATTTCGTCAATATGCACGCCGGTGTTGAGCGGGCCAACCCCTCCGGCTTTGTTGCCGGGATCATTTACCCGTTCCAAATACATATCCTCAAACGAACGGGATAACAAACTGTCGGACTTGTATCCCACAGTATCCATATTGGCAATGTTGTTCGCGATGACATCCACTTTTTTCCGCTGTACAAGCATGTTTGTAGCGGAGAGATACAGGCTTCGCAGCATAGTTCCTCCCGAGGCAATACGATCGCCTATTCCATATAGATAAAGTATCGAAAAAAAAAACGCAAACTTTAGAAAAAACTTCAGATACTTTTTTCTTGTTTGATGCCCAGAGCAAGATCCACTTCCCCGCGGGAGATAGAGAGTTCCTGCGCGATCCGGTCCGGAGTAAGCCCAGCCTGATGAAGCT
>JAEXTB010000100.1 GCA_023453725.1 Bacillota bacterium
GGTAATCGCAATCTCCACCAACGACGGGCTTTCCGCAAACGCAAAAAACCTTGGCACGCTATTAAATGCCCGGAATATATACTTCGCCCCCTTTGGCCAGGATAACCCAAAACAAAAAAGTTGCTCCCTCATTGCGGATTTTTCACTGCTGCCGCCCACAATCGAGCAGGCAATGCTGGGGGAACAAATTCAGCCACTTCTGCTGCGGGGGTAAGATAGGAACAAAAAAGGCGGGCACTTGCCCGCCTTTTTTTGCGTCCGGAGTAAATTTAAAAAATGTTCGTGGAATGCCCGGGCTCGCTTTATCCGTGTTATACGTCTATAATCACGCCATATTCCCGCATCCACAATTCCAGCTGAAGCAAGTACGCAATCAACTGCGGCCCTGTCATCAGCTGCCCAAACCATGGACGGCCAAACGAACGCCCCTGCGTATCAATGAGCGTGCGTACCGCACCCATATCTAAAAGTTCTGCGATGCGGCAACCCTTTTCATGGATAAGTCCATCGAGCATTGTTGACACGGCGTTGACATACTGCGGGTGGAATGTCTTGGGGTATGGGCTCTTTTTGCGCCACAGCACCGCTTCAGGCAGTACGCCGGTGAGCGCTTTTCGTAACAGGCCTTTTTCCCGGCCATTATAAAAGAGCATGTCGCGCGGAATGTTATAGGCATATTCCACCAGCCGATAATCCGCAAAGGGAACACGCACCTCAAGGCTGTTCGCCATGCTCATGCGGTCCTTACGGGTTAAAAGCGTATTCATGAACCACTTGATGTTGAGGTAGAACATGCGCTGAAACTCCCGCGTATCCCCGAAAGCTTCCGGTAGATGCGGAACCTCGCTTAATGTTGCGTCATATTGCGCCTGCACGTATTCCGGCAAGTGGATGTTCCCAAGCGCGGGCGAAAGCAGCGCATTGCGTTCTTTTACAGCGCCCGACCACGGGAATGTGCCCGCATACGCAAGATCTTTTCTGACATACCATGGGTATCCGCCAAATACTTCATCCGCGCATTCTCCGGAAAGCGCGACGGTCGCGTGCTTTTTTACCTCCCGGCAGAACAATAGAAGCGACGAATCGATATCCGCCATGCCGGGAAGATCGTTTGCGCGAACAGCGTCCAGCAGCGCATCCGCAAGCTTTTGGTTATTGAGTATCACACGGTGATGATCGCTGCCGATGAATGCGGACATCTGGTCCACCCAGGCATCGTCGGATGTCGGCTGGAAGTCATTCGCCTGGTAATAGCTCGCGTTATCCTCATAATCGATTGAGAATGTTTTTAGCATTCTCCCCTCTTTTTTGAATTCGCCGGAAGATATGGCGGATATTGCGCTTGAATCGAGCCCGCCGGAAAGGAACGTGCATACCGGGACATCTGCCACAAGCTGCCGCTTGACGGCGTCCATCAGCAGGAAGCGGATATGTTCCGCCGTTTCTTCCGAGCTCTCCCCGTGCTCGGCAGGCTTCACCTTCCAATACTCGCGTATTGTCATCCCTTCCCGCGTAAAAAGCAGAAAGTGCGCGGCAGGCAGTTGCTTGATGTTTTTAAATACACCGCTGTGAGGCGCGTGCGCGGGCCCCAAGCCCATGATCTCGCATACGCCGTCCGCTTCTACTACAGGCCGCACCGCCGGGTGTAAGAGCAATGCCTTAAGTTCCGAAGCAAACAGCAGCATCCCGTCCTGAAGCATGTAATAAAGCGGCTTGACGCCAAGCGGATCGCGGCAGAGGAACAGCGTTTCCCCTTTCTCCTCCCAAATGCCGAAGCTGAATATGCCGTTGAGCTTTTCCACACAGGAGGGGCCCCACGCAATGTAGGCGCATAGGAGCACTTCCGTGTCCGAATACGCGCTGAATGTAAATCCCCGTGCTTTGAGTTCCGCGCGGAGCTCCTCCGTATTGTAGAGTTCTCCGTTGTATACGATGGTAAATGTATTGCAATGGAACATCCGCTCCATAGGCTGGCCGCCGCCCTCAGGATCAACCACCGCCAGCCGCCTGTGGCCTAAAAGCGCGTGGCGCGTCACATGGTGGCCGTAAGCATCCGGCCCCCGGTGGCTGAGCGCCTGAGTCATACGTTCTATCACCGGCGTGTGCTCAAAAAGCTCCCGCTGGTGGTCTACAATGCCAACAATACCGCACATAGTATTTCTCCCGTTTAAGCAAATTGTCTCTATTCCGATAGGCTACGCTTACTTCCCATACTATGCGCGCAAGAAGGGGAATGGTTAAAGCATAAAACACGCAAAAAGGCTGCAAAGCAGCCTTTTGACCATCGATAACCTCCTGCGGACTTTATCGATGAGTTTCTATAGGTTAAAATGCCGCTAATGGCAGCATTTTTACACCAATTTGACGCACATGTCGCCAAATCGGATTGAAAGTGGAGGTAATCCCCCACACCCCGAGGCGGGTTTGACGATACTCTGAGGCTGCAAAAGAGCCTTCTATTTATATTCCCGATAATAGACTGGCGTCAGCCGTCATACCGTTCAATGGCAACTTTTATCCTGCCGCCACACACCATACCTTCATCCTCCGCCGCAGCCCCCGAAAGATCAACGTCATACACGCAGGGGCGACCGTTGCGGATGACTTCATAAGCAACTTTCATCGCCTCGCCTTCGCTGCATCCGCCGCCTATGCTTCCCGCAATGCGCCCATCCGGCCATACGAGAAGCTTTGCGCCCACACCACGCGGGGCTGACCCTTTGGCCTCTATGATGGTGGCAATGGCAAACGGAGGCTCCTTCGCATCTTTGAGCGCAAACAGCACTTCCCGGTCGAGCTCCGGCCAAGCCTCTTTGTTGAGCGTGCGTTTGTATAAAATCACCTCAGCCAGTATGGATATTGCAATCTCCGCCGGAGTTACCGCTCCAATCTTCATACCGATGGGCGCGCAGATGTTATCCATAAGTTCCTGCGCAATGCCTTCTTCCACCAGAGCTTGTTTGACGGTACGCACCCGGTTCCTGGAGCCGATCATGCCCAAATAAGCAAGCGGATAGTTTGTCAGTTCCCGCAGACACATTTTATCGTGCCTGTGCCCGCGCGTAATGACCACCACAAAACAGAATGGGTCAAGGCGCAGTTTGGAAAACACGCGCTCAAACGATTCGCAGATGACCTCATCCGCCAGCGGGAAACGCGGGGTGTTGGCAAAAGAAGGCCTGTCGTCAACCACAGTGACGGAAAACCCGCATTTTGCCCCGAACTCCACTAAAGGAAGTGCAATATGCCCGCCGCCCAGCACAATCAGCCGCGGCTCCGGCACAAATGGCTCAGCAAACGCCGCATAGCCTTCCGGAAGCGGCATAAATTGAAGCTCGCTCTTCTCAAGCGCGGCTTTTGCGAGCGTGCCATAAGGCTGCTCCGGCTCACCAGCAAGCGTGTCCTCATGAAATACCCGCTTCTTCGCACCCTGTTCTCCCAGCACCGTCAAAAGCACAGAGCGTCTTCCGGAGCCTAATCCGTCCCAGACCTGTTCATACAATCCGCGCTGCATGGCGTGTCCCCCATTGCGTCAGTCTTTTCCTGTATCGTAGCGCAGTGCAGGAGAGCTTGTCAACGCCGTTAGAAATGCGCATTCATTAAGACATTTGAAAAAGAGGAGGCATCGCCGATGCATCCTCTTGAAAAACGATATTGTACCACGGTCAAGATAGCGTTTCTTATTCCGCAAACAACGCGGTAGAGAGGTACCGTTCACCGGTATCCGGCAGAAGCACCACAATGAGTTTGCCGGCGTTCTCGGGCCGCTTTGCAAGCAGGGTAGCCGCATGAAGTGCAGCGCCGGAGGAAATACCAACAAGAAGGCCTTCCTCTGCGGCCACCGCGCGGCCGGTCACAAACGCTTCCTCGTTTTTGACCTTGATGATTTCATCATAAATGGAGGTATTGAGCACGTCCGGCACGAACCCCGCGCCGATGCCCTGGATCTTATGGGGACCCGGCCTTCCTTCTGAAAGCACCGGAGAATCGAACGGTTCCACCGCCACGATCTTGACATTGGGGTTCTTTTCTTTGAGGTATTCGCCCACGCCGGTGATGGTGCCGCCTGTACCGACACCGCCAACAAAAATATCCACTTTGCCGTCGGTATCTTCCCAGATTTCGGGGCCTGTCGTGGCCTTATGCACGGCAGGGTTTGCGGGGTTGGTGAACTGCCCGGGGATAAAGGAATTGGGTGTTTCTTTTGCAAGCTCTTCCGCTTTTGCAATGGCGCCCTTCATGCCTTTTGCGCCTTCGGTAAGCACAAGCTCTGCGCCATACGCCTTTAACAGGTTCCTGCGCTCCACGCTCATGGTTTCCGGCATGGTGAGTATAACGCGGTAACCCCGCGCTGCCGCAACGGAAGCAAGGCCTATGCCGGTGTTGCCGCTGGTGGGTTCAATAATGACGGAATCCGGCTTTAAAATCCCGCGCTGTTCCGCATCCTCGATCATTGCCTTCGCAATTCTGTCTTTCACGCTGCCGGCGGGATTAAAATATTCCAACTTTGCGACGATAGTCGCTTTTACATCGTTATTCTTGTTGTAGTTGCCAAGCTCCAAAAGTGGGGTCTTGCCAATCAGGTCTGTTATGCTTTTATAAATGGTAGACATTGTGCTTCCTCCTCAAATTCATTATATCCTATATGATTACTATGTTATACTAAAGATACTTCGAATGTTCCTCCTTGTCAAGTATTTTTTGTATATTTTATAAAATAAACCGATCATTCCTCTATTGACATGCAATGCTTGGTTTTTTATCATAATTCCATATACTTATAGTATGATTTGTTTGGTTATTTATGATGCGAGTTCTGCCGGGAGGCAAACGGAAGGAGCAATACAATGGATCTGGAAACGCTATGTATTCATGGGGACCGCACGGTATATGAGGGAACGGGCGCAGTAACCGTACCCATATACCAGACTGCGACATTTGCCCACCCGGCCGTGGGGCAAAGCACCGGGTATGATTATGCCCGTGTACAAAACCCGACGCGCGAGCATCTGGAGAAAACCGTGGCGGCATTGGAACACGGCCTGGATGCAATGGCGTTTGCAAGCGGCATGGCGGCAATCGCCCTTATGATGGAGCTGTTTGCGCCCGGCGATCATATATTGGCTTCCGACGACCTCTACGGCGGTTCCATCCGCCTGTTCCGCACCATATCCGAAAAGAACGGAATTGTGTGCGATCTTTGCGATACGAGCGATGTCTCTGCACTAGCGCAGCGCATCCGCCCCAACACGAAAGCAATATTTATTGAGACGCCCACCAACCCCATGATGCAGGTGACGGATATCGCCGCGGTTGCCTCGCTTACAAAACCCAATGGCATTCTTCTGATTGTAGACAATACGTTTTTGACGCCTTACTTCCAGAAGCCACTTACCCTGGGGGCGGATATCGTGACGCATAGCGGAACCAAGTATTTGGGCGGCCACAACGATACGCTTGCCGGTTTTCTGGTGGTCAACGATGCGCAACTAAGCGAACGGCTGCGTTTTCTTTATAAGACCATTGGCCCCTGCCTTTCCCCATTTGACAGTTTTCTGATTACCCGGGGAATTAAAACCCTCTCCGTGCGTATGGACCGGCAGCAGGAAAACGCGCAGGCCGTCGCAAACTGGCTGCTTGCACAAAGCTGTGTAAAGCATGTATACTATGCAGGGTTACAGGATCATCCCGGCTATGAGATTTCCTGCCGCCAGGCCAGCGGTTTTGGCGCAATGATCTCCTTTACGCTAAAAAGCGCTTCCCTTGCCCGAAACATACTTGAGCGGGTCAAGCTCATCCAGTATGCGGAGAGTTTGGGCGGTGTTGAATCACTCATCACTTATCCCATGCTCCAAACGCATGCGGATGTTCCTGAGGAAGAGCGCAGGCGAAAAGGGATTGACGAACGTCTTTTACGCCTGTCCGTGGGTCTGGAAAGCGCAAAGGATATCATAGCCGATCTTGCACAGGCTATGGAGGAACAATCGTAATGCCATTCAACTTTGACGAAATCATCAACCGCAGGGAAACCGATTCAATCAAGTACGATTTTGCCGTACTGCGCAACAAGCCCGCGGATATCCTTCCGCTGTGGGTCGCGGATATGGATTTTCAAACGCCGCCCGCTGTTATTGAAGCGCTCACCGCCCGCGCGCGGCACGGGATATTCGGCTATTCCGACGGCAGAGACGCCTACTATGCGGCTGTGCAAAACTGGTTTTGGGAACATTTCGGCTGGGACACAGAGCCTGAGTGGATTGTAAAGACGCCCGGAATTGTGTTTGCCCTGAGCATTGCGGTGCGTGCGTTTACTCAGCCGGGAGACGCCGTACTCATCCAGCCGCCCGTCTACTATCCGTTTACGGAAGTGGTGCGGCAGAACGAGCGCAAGCTTATTAAGAACGAACTCGTTTACGAGGAAGGACGCTACCGTATCGATTTTGAGGATTTTGAACGCAAAATCATCGAAAACGGGGTCAAGCTCTTTATCCTGTGTTCCCCGCACAACCCGGTAGGACGGGTATGGACCAAAGAAGAACTCACGATGATCGGAGAATTGTGTCTCAAGCATAATGTCCTTGTGATTTCCGATGAAATCCATGCGGATTTTACGTATCCCGGCCACCCGCATACCATGTTTGCAAGCCTGGATCAACGGTTTGCGCAAAATAGCATCACCTGCACCGCGCCCAGTAAGACATTCAACCTTGCAGGGCTGCAGATTTCCAACATATTTATCCCGCAGCAGGAACTCAGGCAAAAATTTAGGCAGGAGATCAGACGCGTAGGCTACAGCCAGCCTAACGTGATGGGGCTTGACGCCTGCCGCGCGGCCTATGAACACGGAACCCCCTGGCTAAATGAGCTTCGCACCTACCTGCTGCAGAACCTTCTGTTTGTAAGGGATTATATCGCGAAAAACATGCCCAAGGTAAGGCTTGTAGAGCCCGAGGGGACCTATTTGATCTGGCTGGATTTTCGTGAGCTTGGCCTTTCCGGTAAAACACTTGATGATCTGATTATATATAAGGCCGGGCTCTGGCTGGATCCGGGCGAAATGTTTGGTGAAGGCGGCGAAGGCTTCCAGCGCATCAACATCGCGTGTCAGCGCGCGACATTGGAAGAAGCGCTCATGCGGCTTGCCCGCGCGCTCCAGGAGCGCACGCGGTAGAAGCGTTCAAAGTATAGTGATCTGTATGAAAACTCCGTACGCTCATGCGTACGGAGTTTTTAATTTTTATGCAGATGCATTGCATCAAAGGGCTTTTATGCATTCGTAGGAACGAGTACGCCCAATGGCTTTGGAACATAATAAGAAAGCTGTATGTTCACTAGATGCTTAACTGTTGAAAGAAACACATGAAAAAAATCATATGTCTGGTTTTAATAACAATCAGTATTCTAACGTGCAATGAAGCTGCTGCCGTGAACGGGTATGGCAACTTTATTGGTGAATATGCGGACCGCTATATAGCCTACGCAAAGAAAAACAAGGATATGAACGAACGGGAGGTTCTGATTCGCGTGAATTTGGGGCTGGACCATCGCAATTATAAAGACGTAATCGTCATAGAACATCCGGAAAGTACCTCTGTTTTTGTAAACAAGCACTATCAGCTCCCTCTGAAGTACAAACCGGATCATCTGGTCGCCGTTAGCAAGAAGTATGCGCAGGGTGGAGTCATGCTGCGCTCAGATTGCTACGAGGCATTCTTGTCCATGTCAAAGGATATGGAACAGCAGGGAATGCACCTGTATATAAAGGCGGGGTATCGGGTCAACCGAAAGCGTACCGGAGGGGACAGCCTTTGGTATGCCCAGCCTGGGCATTCCGAACATCAGACCGGGCTTGCTTTTGACCTTCGCAAGAAGAATGTCACCTATAAAACACTGGGGGAGTATGATTACGAGAAAACGCGCGAGTATGACTGGCTTTGCGAGAACGCATACCGGTATGGATTTATCTTAAGTTACCCAAGTGGCAAGTCCGACATCACCGGATTTGGGTTTGAACCCTGGCACTGGAGGTATGTTGGAATAGGGATCGCGACAGACATGAAGAGAATGGGAGTTTCTACTTACCAGGAATACTGGGCCACTTATCTGATTCAGGACTCCATTCCGGCATCAGCTCCCACTTCGCCGCGGCATCTGAAAAAGCACGGGAACCTGCTGGTGCGAAAAGCGTAGGCGGGCGCGTACAGTCGGTATTATGTGTCCCCTATCCACGCAAAAATGCCCGCTCAATCGCGGGCATTTGGGGAAGGAATAGGAAGTAGTCAGCTTTCTTTTTTGTATGGAATACCCAGTTTTGCAGGTACATTGAAGCTCTTGCGGGATACGGTGAGTATGATGGTTAAGAGATACGGCAGCGCAATAAACAGCTCATTGGGGAAGTAACCGCCCCCGCCGATGGACTGCATATAGATGGCGACCGCCTCCGCAAGCCCGAACACCAGCGTACCGATGGCCGCCCCAACCGGATTCCAGTTGCCCAGAAAGCAGATGGCAAAGGCGATCCACCCGCGCCCGCCGATGATATTGGATGTGAACATGCCAAGGTACCCTACCGAATAGAACGCACCCGCGATGCCGCCCAATACCCCCGCCAGCAGCACCACCAAGAACCGCACGCGGTTCACCGGAATGCCCGCTACATCCACCGCCTGCGGGTTCTCGCCCGTGGAGCGGATGGTAAGCCCTGCCGAAGTCTTATACAGCAGGAAGTACGCCGCGGGAATGAGGAGATACACCAAGTATGTGAGTATGTTTTGTTCAAACACAATTGGCCCGAGCACCGGGATTTTACTCAACAGCGGGATGGAGATTTCAGGCAGCGGGCTGACTTTGAGCGGAGAGGTGGGTACCCCGAAGAGCACCCTGTCTAGGAACGTACACAACCCGGCCACAAGTATATTGATAGCCGTGCCCGTTACAACCTGATGCTGCTTTAGGTAAATAGTAACGATACCGTACACCATTGCCGCAAACAGTCCCGCAAGTATGGCGGCGAGTATGCCGAACAGTGCGCTCCCCGTAAGGTACGTGCCGATAAATCCGCCCCATGCCCCCATCAGGAATATGCCCTCTATCGCCGTTACCATCATGCCCGAACGCTCCGCGATCACTTCCGCGATAGACCCCAGCAGCAAGGGTGTGCTCATCATCAGGGCGCGCTTTAACAAACTAATGATGATCATGCCACGTTCCCCCTTTGCAGTCTGAGTTTTTCGCGTCTGTTCTGCCAATAGTTTCTCAGGAAGTAGGATGCAATAACGAATATCATGACAAATCCCTGCATGAGGTCAATCACGCTCGGTGGAATGCTCATGCCGGGCATGCGTCCCATGAGGTTGCCCATCACATTGAGCATGCCAAAGAGTATGGAAGCGAATATCACGCCTATAGGGTTGGCATTGGCAAGTATGGCGATGCCTAAGCCGGACGCGCCTATGGCAGGGTTAAAATCCTGTATCAGCATATGCTGTACGCCGTTGACCTCCGTAAACCCGGCCATGCCCGCCAAAGCCCCGCTTATAAAGAATGTGGTGATGCATACGGCGTCAGAGCGGATGCCGGATAGCTTTGCGGCGGAGGCGTTGCTGCCCACCACGCGGATGCGGTACCCCAGCGGCGTTTTAAACAGCACCAGCCAGATGCCCACCGCGACCAAGAGCGCAAGCAGAAATCCGATATGCAGCCGGGTACCGGGCAGAAAAGGCGGCAGCCAAGCCGCACGGGAAATTGCGTCCGTCTGCGGGTACTCGCCCTTACTTTCCTTCAAAAACGTACGCAACAGGTAATTCATAATAGCCAAGCATACGTAGGTGGACATCATGCTCACCAGGAACTCGTTTGCGCCATGCTTCGCTTTAAGGTAGCCAATCAGCCCGCCGATAAGACCTCCGGCCAAGGCGGAACACACCAGCACGCACAGCAGCAGCACGAATGTCGGAACCTTGCCGTCAAGAAACAGCGATACGGCGATGGCGACGATCGAACCGATGTAAAACTGCCCCTGAGCGCCGATGTTGAATAAATTCGCCTTGTACGTAAAAGCAAACGCAAGCGCGGTGAATATCAGTGGGGTGGCTTTTAAGAATACCTCAGCGAGGGTATACATATCCGAAAACATTGTCTTGATGGAATACCCGAACGCTTGCAGCGGGTTAATATTCAAAAGTGTGAGCATCAGCCCGCTGAGTATAAGCCCCGCCGCAATCGCCATCAGGTTGGTTACAATCATATCTCTGAGTTTGGCGTTCACAGCTCTGCCTCCTTTTGGTCCGCGTAGCCCGCCATCAGCAGGCCGATCTTTTCGGTGGAAAGCGCCTCCCGGGCGTAAATGCCCATAAATGCGCCCTTATAGATGACGGCAATCCGGTCGCACAGCGCGAATATTTCCGAAAGCTCGGTGGAAACCAGCAATATGCTCTTCCCCTTCTTGCTCTCCTCAAGGATGCTCGCATGAATGTTGTTCACCGCGCCAAGGTCAAGGCCGCGCGTCGGCTGATCCATAATCAAAAGCTCGCTGCCGCACGCAACTTCCCTTGCGAGCACCACCTTTTGCTGGTTGCCGCCGGAAAGCTCGCCCGCAAGCGCGTCCGGCCCCGGCGCTTTGATATTAAAATCGCGGATGGCTGCTTCGGTTTCGGCGTTTCGCAGCTTCTCGTTGATGAAGACTCCCTTTTTCCACTTTTGTTCAAAGCTTGTTTTGAGCATCATGTTTTCCGCAAGCGTCATATCCATCACCATCGCGTCGCGGTAGCGGTCCACCGGCACATAGCCGATGCCAAGTGCGATGCGCTCGCGAACGGATTTTTGCGTCATATCCTCGCCGTTGAGCAGTATGCTGCCCTTTGTGACAGGGAGCGCCCCGCAGATCACATTGCACAGTTCTTCCTGCCCGTTCCCGCTCACACCCGCTATGCCGAATATTTCCCCTTTAGCAATCTGAAAGCTGATATCCTTGAGCAGTGGAGATTGGTCCTTACGTTGCACCGTTACATCGTTGAGCTGTAGACGGATCTCTTTTTCTATGGCGGCTTCGCCCGCCCGTTCGGCCCTTGCAATATCCTTGCCGATCATCAGCCGGGAAAGCTCGATCTCGTTTGTTTCACGCGTGCAGATATCGCC
>JAEXTB010000321.1 GCA_023453725.1 Bacillota bacterium
CCAGAACCAAATGCGCTTTTCCCATGCGGATTATATCGATGACGATGAAGTGGTGGACGCACTCTTTGCCGCGGTGGAGGGCTGGGCACGGGAAAAAGGCTGCACAGCGGTGCATGGGCCGCTCGGCTTTTCGGATATGGACCGCGAAGGTCTGCTCATTAAGGGGTTCGATAAGCTGAGCCAGTTTTTTGTCTACTACAACCATCCTTATTACATGCACCAAATGGAGCGCATGGGCTACGTCAAGGATGTGGATTGGATTGAATATCGCGTAAAATTGCCGAATAAGCCGGATGAGCGTTTGGAGCGCTTGGCCAATGCCGTGGAAAAACGCATGAAGCTCAAGGCCGCCCCGCTTCATAACCGCAATTCCATCAAACCTTATATTGAAAGCGTATTTAAGCTGTACAATGAAGCCTATCTTGCGCTCTACGGCATGGTGGCGCTTACCCCGCGTCAGGTAGAAAAGTATGTGGGGGAATTCCTTCCCCTTGTCAATGACCGCACCACGGCCATACTTCTTAACGATAGGGACGAGGTTGTGGCTTTTGGCGTAGGCGCACCCTCGCTGTCCCTGGCCCAGCAAAAGTGCAGAGGGCATCTGTTCCCCTTTGGCTGGTATCATGTCTTAAATGCCCTTAACGGCAAAAACGATACGCTCGATATGTTCTTGATCGCCGTTAAGCCCGAGCTTCAGGGAACCGGCATCAACGCGGTAATCATGAACCGTCTTTTGAAGTTTGCCATTGAGGATGGCCGGAAGTACGCCGAAACCGGGCCGGAGCTTGAGGACAATTCTAACGTCCAGAGCCAGTGGCGCTATTTTGAAACGGAACAGCATAAGACCCGCCGCTGCTTCATCAAGCATTTCTAACGCAAAACAACCCAAGGGCCGCGCAAAAGCGCGGCTCTTTTTCATACACGCATCTTATTGTTGTTCATAAGGTATTTATTGTTTTTCAATAATTTTATATTGAAATTCAATGTGGGAGAGCATATACTCTAGCATAGAACGAAAAGGGGATACCAATTATGAAAAAAATGGGGCTGCTCAACGCGGTTACGCTGATGCTTGTGTATATGACAATGGCGCTTGGGGTGCTGTTCATCATCCTTCTGCCAAGGCTTCTTCCAATGATACTGTTCATACCCGCACCGGAGCCTACGCTAACCTACACCATTGCGCTGATCTGCTGGATACTGGGATCGCTATTGGGGCTGTTTATCCTGTTTACGCTCACGAGAATGATGCACAGCGTAAGCCATGATCCGTTTATCCGCAAAAATGTACTCCGCCTTCGGAACATGGGGTTTGCTGCGCTGATTATGGCAGTGTTTACACTGATTGCGGTTCTGCTGTACGCCCGTCCGATGCTGTATTTGATTATGACGGCGGAAGTGTTGTGTGCGCTTTTCTCTTTGGTATTACACGGCGTATTTGAAAAAGCCGTTGAGTACCGTGAAGAAAACGCCTTGACCATATAGGGGGCCTCTTATGATACGCGTTAATCTTGATGTTATGATGGCCAAACGCAAAATAGGCCTCACAGAGCTTGCGCAAGCGATGGACTTGACGCTTGCAAACCTCTCCATACTCAAAAACAACAAGGGCAAGGCCATCCGTTTTTCTACGTTGGACGCCGCCTGCCGGGCGCTACGCTGCCAGCCGGGCGATATCCTCGAATACGTTGAGGACGAAACGGATACCTTACATGCCCTAACCTTGGGCAAAGAAAATGATCGGGAGGTGTTCCTATGAAATGCCCTGAATGCGGCGCTATATTGCATGATTCCAGCCGCTTCTGCAGCAGCTGCGGTGCAAAAATTGCGCCGGAACCTGTCTCCGATACCTTGGTACAAAAACAGCCGCCTGCAGATACCATGCCGGCGCACACACAAAAGCTGCAAGCTCCTGTCGATGCGCAGAGGGCGCAGCACTTTGAAAGCGCTTATGCAACGCTTAAGCAGCCGGAAGCGCCCAAGCCCATTACTACACCGCAGCGCTGGCTGTTGCTGGCTGTAATTCTCCTTGGTTTTATCATGCAGGCGGGTCTTTCCTATGCATTTGCGGAAACACCCACCGCATTTGCAGGATGGTACGCCACATTCTGGCTTGCTTATCTTTCCATATTCCATATCTTTTGTTTTCAAAAGGCGACAGAGCGTCCTTTGGGATTTGTTTTGAGCGGCGCCGCCGCATTTTTAAGCATAATGCTTTATTTCCAGTCCACAGGCTACAGCGATCAATCGCTTTACTTTTTGAATCTTCTTGCGGTCCCCTGCCTGTTGATGCTGCACGCGCAGTACGTGATGAAGCCGCTGCCCAGAGAACGGGAGAGCGGGTATGCCATCCTTTTTCTGACCGGCTTTTTCATACAGCCGTTTGAACATCTCGGCCGTTTCTTTGCAAGCGTGGGCAGCCTTTTTAAAGCCGGTGAAAAAGGCAGGCATGTCTGGCTTGGGATCCTCGTTGCGGTACCGGTGCTGATCGTGGTACTTTCGCTGCTGCTCTCTGCAGACGCCGTCATGAACGCGCTTGCAATACAGGCATTCGGTGCGATCGACTTCTCGGATATTATTTGGCGTTTGTTTGTCATCTCCATCTGCGCCATGCTGTTCTATAGCTTTCTCTATGGCGCGGCATGGGGCAAACAGATGGAGCTTACAAGCCAGAAATCCAAAGTTTTCGGTATTACCGCGCCCAGCATTGTGCTTGGAACGCTGCTTGCGGCTTATGCGATATTTACCGCCGTTCAGTTTCTCTATCTCTTTGGCGGGTACGGCTTGCCGGATGGATTGACGTATTCCGAATATGCCGTAGAGGGCTTCAACCAGCTTATGTGGGTGGCTGCCATCAATTTCAGCGTCCTTGCCTTCTGCATTTGCAGGGTGGAGCAAAAGACCGCGCTTCGGACACTGATGCTGTTGCTGCTGATTGCCACTGGCGTGATCCTCGCCTCCGCGTTCACAAGGCTTTCGCTCTACATCGGGGCATACGGGCTTACATTTAAACGAATACAGGCATTCTGGTTCCTGTGTTACCTCAGTTGTGTGCTCGTTCTTTACGGCATCCGGCTTTACAACAAGAAACTTCCGCTGCTGCGGCTGTGCGTGCTCATATTCGTGCTGTGGTATGCGGCGCTGAACATCCCCAATCTGGCCGCATGGTACCCGGCTGGCGCATAACCGGTTTTCTGCTATCCTCTATCCCCCTCTTAGGCCCGCGCTGAAATTACGGTGCGGGCCTAAAGCTTAGAGAGGATACGTTTGTTGGCTCTGCCCCACATCCCCCGCCAATGGCCATAACAGCCCTTGGATGTGAGAAATCACGACGCTCACTTTCATTTTACAAGTTTCTCACATTCGCGGGTTTGCATTTTGAAACCTGCTGCGCTATAATTTTTTTAGCACTCATGATTTGTGAGTGCTAATCCATGAAAAAGGGTGGATAGCAATGGCACTTCAACCGTTTCAGGCAGAATCAAAACGACTTTTGGATCTGATGATCAACTCCATCTATACGCACAAGGAAATTTTTCTGCGGGAGCTCATCAGCAACGCAAGCGATGCGATCGACAAGCTCTATTACCGTGATTTAAGCGCGGGCAATACCGGGCTGGCGAAGGAAGATTTCTTCATTCTGATTGAGGCCGATAAAGGCGCCCGTACCTTAAAGCTTACAGACAATGGCTGCGGCATGACCAAGGACGAGCTGACAAAGAACCTTGGCACCATCGCCGAAAGCGGTACGTTGAAATTCCGTGCGGAAGATGCCGCCAAGGATGCCGAAATCATCGGCCAGTTTGGCGTTGGGTTCTATTCCGCTTTCATGGTAGCAAAGCGGGTGACGGTTACGAGCCGCGCCTACGGCAGTGACGAAGCATGGCAGTGGCAGAGTGAAGGCGCAGATGGCTTTGCAATGGCTCCCGCACCCAAGGATGGGTTTGGCACCGAAATCCTGCTAGAGCTCAAAGAGGATACTGAGGATGAGCAGTACAGCGAGTTCCTGGATACCTACCGTTTACGCTCGCTTATTAAAAAATACTCCGATTATATCCGTTACCCCATCCGCATGGAGGTGGAAAAGAGCCGCGTGAAGGAAGGTTCGGACAAGGAGTATGAATCCTACACCGAAATTGAGACCATCAACTCCATGATTCCGCTGTGGAAGCGCAGCAAATCCGAGCTGACACAGGAAGAGTACGAGCAGTTTTATCAGGATAAGTTCTACGACTTTGAAAAGCCCTTAAAAACCGTGCACGCCAATGTGGAGGGCGCGGTCAGCTACCATACGCTGCTGTTCTTCCCCTCCCGCGCACCGTATGATTATTACACCAAGGAATTTGAAAAAGGCCTGCAGCTCTATTCCAACGGCGTGCTGATCATGGACAAATGCGCAGATTTGCTGCCGGATTATTTCAGTTTTGTACGCGGCCTTGTCGATTCTCCGGATCTTTCCCTGAATATATCCCGGGAATTGCTGCAGCATGACCGTCAGTTAAAAGTGATCGCCACGAATATTGAAAAGAAGATCAAAAACGAGCTCACTTCCTTGCTGCAAGACGAGCGTGAGCAGTATGAAAAGCTGTGGAAAGCGTTCGGCCTGCAGTTGAAGTATGGCGTATATAGTGGTTACGGCCAGAACCGCGCGGTGCTCGAAGATTTGCTGTTGTTCCACTCCATGCAACAGAACAAACTCGTCACCCTTAAAGAATATGTGGATGCTATGCCCGAAGGGCAGAAGGCCATCTACTTTGCAAGCGGCAAGTCTGTAGCGCGCATTGAGAAGCTCCCGCAGCTCGACCGTTTGAAGGAGCTTCATTACGACGTATTGTTCCTCACCGATGATGTTGACGAGTTTGCGCTGCAGATGCTCAACAAGTATGCGGAGAAGCCCTTCCAGTCCATCGCCGCGGGCGACCTGGATTTGGGCGACGAAGAAGAAAAGAAAGCGGCCGATGAGCAGAACACCGCCCATAAGGCGCTGCTTGATGCGCTGACCGGCGAGCTTTCCGAAAAAGTGAAGTCCGTGCGCGTTTCCTCCCGCCTGAAAAAGCATGCGGTCTGCCTGGCGGCAGATGGCGCTGTTTCGCTGGAGATGGAAAAGGTACTCAATAACATGCCCGGTGAACATAATGTAAAGGCCGAGCGGGTGCTAGAGTTGAACCCCGAGCATCCTGTTTTTGCAAAGCTGACGAAGCTGTATGATGAGGATAGAGAGAAGCTCAAGCAGTACGCCGAAATTCTTTACGCACAAGCGCAGCTACTAGAAGGCATCCTCCCAGACGACCCGGCGCAGTACGCGGAAGCCGTGTTGGAATTGATGGCATAACCAGCAGAACTTCAAATATGT